>CAWUNF010000145.1:0-4703 GCA_963923195.1 uncultured Hyphomicrobiales bacterium
CACGACCCCTAGTCCCCCAGACTAGTGCGCTAACCGGGCTGCGCTACACTCCGACGTGACGGCTTATAGAGAAGCCATCCCCGGCCCGCAACCGGGCAAGGGGCAAAGACCGCGAGAATTCAGGCCCGCGCTGCCGCCAAAAGACGCTCGCACTCGGCAAGCTCCGCCAAAACACCCTGCAAAGCCGCAATATCAGCGCTGGAAAGCCCGCCGCCGACCTCATGCGCGCCTCCTGCTGCGGCCAAAGAATGGCGCATCGGGCTTAAATCATCATCCTCATCATCAGGCAGCGGATGGCCGCTCATCACAGGCTCAATGCGCTGACCAGCCGATGCTGAAACAGATTGTGACGGCTGCACGATGGGCGCACGGCTTGCGCCCTCACGCACCAAAGCGATGATCGCCTTCGCGCCCTGCTCTTTCAAAATGCGCTGAACGCCACGGATCGTATAGCCTTCGCCATAGAGCAAATGGCGAATGGCACGCAAAAGCTCAACATCATCGGGGCGATAGTAGCGACGACCCCCGCCCCGTTTCATTGGTTTGATTTGCGTGAAGCGGGTTTCCCAGAAACGCAGAACATGCTGGGGAAGATTCAAATCCTCAGCCACTTCGCTGATCGTCCGAAAGGCATCAGCGTGTCTGTCCATATCTGAGATCTCCATCTCACTTCAGGACGTCGACGGCCGTCCCTTCGTTGATTCGCTGTTTCATAATATTCGAAGGTTTGAAGACCATCACCCTGCGCGGTGTGATTGGCACTTCAATGCCCGTCTTAGGGTTGCGGCCAACCCGCTCGCCCTTCATGCGCACCATGAAGGAGCCGAAGGACGACAATTTCACGACTTCCCCGCGGGCAATGGCCTCAGAGATTTCGCCAAGCACAACCTCGACCATTTCAGCGGAATCCGAACGCGACAGGCCAACACGGCCATAAACCGCTTCTGCCAAGTCCGCACGGGTCACGGTGTGGGTCTCTTTTGAGTCAAAATGAGTTCGGGTCATGGGAATATCCATAATGAAAAACAAAGCTATCGTAACTAATAATGTTACCTTTGCAACGAGAAAGTGACGTTTAAAGAGCCCTTCTGACAAAAAGCCAAAGGCGGGGGATCGGGCGCAGGAAAAAGCGCCCCCGTGCAGGTCTGATCAGAGAATAATCTTCTCCGCTTACCAGCGGATGAGGGCTGAACCCCAGGTAAAGCCGCCGCCCATTGCCTCAATCATGACGAGCTGGCCCTGTTTGATTCGACCATCTTTCACGGCCGTGGCCAGGGCCAGCGGAATGGACGCGGCTGATGTATTGCCGTGCTGATCGACGGTGACGACAATTTTTTCGGGCGCAATGCCGAGCTTTTCGGCCGAGGCGTCAATGATGCGGCGATTGGCCTGATGGGGCACAAACCAATCGAGATCATCTGCCGTTGTTCCCGTTGCGGCAAAAGCATCGACCATGACATCGGTCACCATGCTCACGGCATGACGAAAGACATCTTTGCCCTGCATCCGCAAATGGCCGATTGTTTTGGTCGTGGATGGTCCTCCATCGACATAAAGTTTTTCGCGATGACGACCATCGGAACGCAAATGCGTGGTGAGCACGCCGCGATCTGTCACTTGGCCTGTGCCTTCTTGCGCTTCCATCACGACAGCGCCCGCGCCATCGCCAAAGAGCACGCATGTCGTGCGATCTTCCCAATCGAGCAGGCGCGAAAATGTTTCTGCACCAATCACCAAAGCGCGCTTATGCGAACCTGAGGTGAGAAATTTATCGGCAATGGTCACAGCATAGACAAAGCCCGAGCATACGGCTTGCACGTCAAAAGCCGCACCTTGCGTCATGCCAATGGCAGCTTGCACCTGTGTTGCTGTTGAGGGGAATGTGTAATCGGGCGAGGAAGTCGCCACGACGACAAGATCAATATCTTGCGCTGTGAGGCCCGCATTTTGGAGCGCTTCAAGAGCAGCATGGGTTGCCAATTGCGACGTTGTTTCGCCCTCGGCCGCAATATGGCGAAAGCGAATGCCCGTGCGCTGGACGATCCAATCATCACTTGTATCGACCATCTTTTCGAGATCGGCATTGCTCACTTTATTCGCTGGCAAATAAGAGCCGATGCCGCGAATGACGGAGCGCAGTTTGGTCTGGCCAGAAGTCAATGTCTCGTTCCGTTTGCCTTCGCGTGGCCTTTAAGCGCGCGCGTCCATCTCGTCTGTTATGGTGATCCGCCGGTCATCCGACACTGCGAGAGAATGTCGGATTTTTTCCAGCAATTGATGGCGGACCATATCGAAACCTATGCCCACAGCATTGGAAAATCCGCGGATATCCGTGCCGCCGTGGCTTTTGATGACAATGCCATCGAGACCCAAAAACACGCCGCCATTGACGTGGCTTGGATCCATTTTGCTTTTCAGATTTTGAAAGGCGCTGCGCGACAGGAGATAGCCAAGCTTAGTGAAAAGATTGGCCTGCATGCCTTCGCGCAAAATGGTGGCCAGTTGTTTGGCCGTGCCTTCAGCGGTCTTGAGCGCAATATTGCCGGTAAAACCTTCGGTCACGACCACATCGACCGTGCCTTTGCCAATATCATCGCCTTCAACAAAGCCCTGATAACGAACAGCAGGAATATTGCCTTCGCGCAAAATGCGCGACGCGGCTTTCACCTCTTCAATGCCTTTGATTTCTTCAACGCCAACATTGAGCAGGCCCACACTTGGCGTTTCAATATTGAGCACAATGCGCGCCATTGCCGATCCCATAATGGCGAGATCAACAAGGTGCTGCGCATCGGCCCCAATGGTTGCCCCAACGTCAAGCACAATGGCGCGGCCCTTCATGGTTGGCCACATAGCAGCAATGGCTGGGCGTTCAATGCCAGCCATCGTGCGCAAGCACACAGTCGACATGGCCATCAGCGCGCCCGTATTGCCGGCTGAGACGGTGACATCGGCGTCGCCATTCTTCACCGCTTCAATCGCCATCCACATAGAGGAGGATTTGCGCGTGCGACGCAGAGCTTGGCTTGGCTTGTCATCCATTGCGACAGCCACATCGGTATGAATGACGCGCGCACGCGCGGCCAAATCGGGATGCTGCGCCAAATAGGGCGCGAGCTTGGCCTCATCGCCAAAGAGCAGAAATTGAATATCGGGCCGGGTCTTCAGCGCATGAGCTGCGCCGGGAATGACAACCGAAGGGCCATGATCGCCGCCCATAGCGTCGAGCGCGATCCTGACAGAAGTGGACATGGAACCGAGGCTCCCTTTGAGCATGGCCGGGTTCGTGAAGGGTGGCGGACCATAGACCTTTCGAGAGCCAAGGGAAACAGCCATCCTCACGCTTGCCACAGGCTCAGGAGCTGCTGTCCCCACCCTGCCCCTTCAGACGGGCCAAAACGGCAAAGGGGGAATCATCAGGACTTGGGCCAGCATCGGCCGGGCCCTCAAATTCGGCCCCCGGCCTTTTGGGGTAAGGATCAAGCGCCAGAGCCAAAGCCTCAGCCGTCAGGGCACCCAGATCAATCTTGCCATCGACGATTTGGTCTGGCGGCTCGGGTGCCACTTCGCTCGAGCCCGCGGCTTCCAATTGGGCCAGCCGCTCCCAAGCCTGTGTCACAAGGGCTGGCGGGGCATATTCCATATCAATCTCGTCTTCGACCTCAGCCTCAAAAGGCTCGTTCGTCACGACGCAGGTCTGGGTCACATGGGCCTTGAGGGCGCCCGTGACGCGAATGACGGGGCCGCGCTTGGTCACATTCAGCCTGGCCTTGAGGCTCGCTATTGCTGGCAAATCATAGGCCCGCGCCAAAGCCATGCGCTCGGCCTCATTCGCCTCCACCTCGATGACGCTTTTCCCGTCATCACGAATATCATCGACCAGAATGGGGCGAGGCATGACATCAAGCCCGGCGGGGGGCGGCAGAGCTGCACGGCTGCGCGATAGATCAGGCTCAAGAGCCTTACCCTTGCGGCCTTTGCCTTTGTCTGCCGATGGAATGGGTTTGCGCGCCATATTAGGCTCCAGGCTTCAGAGCGGGATCGGGATAACCAATCTGACCGCTCAAAAAATGATCTAATTCATAGCGCCCAAGCGCCGTTTCAACAGCCATAGCGTAATGGGCAAGATGCTGCATTTCAGAAGAACCTGCGCGTGCCTCATCGCCACAAACATTCCGGGCAAGCGCTACGCGCAATGCATCCTCATCTTTTGCATCAAGTGCCATAAAATAAGAAAAGGCACGCCCAGCATAGCTTTCGGCATGTTTCTTCATCTTTTTTGGCACTGTGACATCACCCACGCCCATTTCACGAAGGGTCACGTCGAGATAGCGGAAGATCGCATCTGTCAGGTCTTGGGCGAGATCGGGCCCGGGGGCTGGCAGACGCTCAATGCGACGCGTGGTCAATGCGCCATGCAAGACGAGCATTTCGAAGCGCCCCTCAAATGTATCAGGGACCCCACAGGAGAGATAAAGTGCGGGATTAAGGACCCCCGCCATGATCTCGCCGTGAAGCTTGTCGATGAGGGGTTTGTTGCGGTTACGGCTGAAAAGGCCGAACATCATGCTTGGCTCCAAGGGGGGCAGACGAAGCTCCTAGGAGCTTTGCTTGCATTTCCATGAGACGGGGGTTAGGCATCGCATGTCTCGGATGCAAGGAAAATCCCCGGAGATGGGTCTGATGGACGCAGTTTCTGATCA
>CAWUNF010000146.1:0-4637 GCA_963923195.1 uncultured Hyphomicrobiales bacterium
ACCGGAGCATAGTTGTCGTTGGCAACTATAAGGTTTGACCCGATAACGGCGGTATCATGCCGAGCAAAAGAGCACCCTTTACGCCCCCGTCGATCCTATTTCGCCCCCGCCGCAGCCAGCCCGTGGGGTGGACTGGCTGTGGTGGAGGCGCCGGGTACCGCCCCCGGGTCCGGATGGTTTATTACGGAGTCCATTTATCGCCATAGCCGTCTTGCGACGGCGATAAGGAATATAGGGGCTCGGAGCCTTCCCGGAAAGGGGCGGCTTTGTCAGGGGGAAAGCATGTTTTCCCAAGCGGAATTGGCCGCTCGCCTTTCAAGAGCAGGGTCTGAAAGGGTAATTTCAGCCCAATTTCGGGGCTCAGGGCCTCTTTCTCGGATTCGCCTCAAAAACCATGCACCAATATCAAGACCTTCTTCGCCGCATCCTCAATGAGGGCGTGGCCAAATCAGACCGCACCGGCACGGGCACGATTTCCGTTTTCGGTCATCAGATGCGCTTTGATCTGAATGAGGGCTTTCCGCTCGTCACAACGAAGAAGCTGCATTTGCGCTCCATCATTCATGAATTGCTGTGGTTTCTCGCAGGCGACACCAATATTGCCTATCTCAAAGAAAATGGCGTGACCATTTGGGATGAATGGGCAGATGAAAAGGGCGATCTTGGCCCCGTCTATGGAAAACAATGGCGCTCGTGGGAAGGTGCCGATGGCACGACGCGCGATCAGATTTCGTGGCTCGTTGATGAGATCAAGCGCAATCCCGATTCACGCCGCTTGGTGATTTCGGCATGGAATGTCGCCGATATTGAAAAGATGAAACTCGCACCCTGCCATTGCTTGTTTCAATTCTATGTCGCCAACGGCAAGCTGTCGTGCCAGCTCTATCAGCGCTCCGCTGACGTTTTTCTCGGCGTGCCCTTTAATATTGCGAGCTATGCTTTGCTCACCCATATGGTCGCGCAGGCGACGGGCTTGGGTGTGGGTGATTTCGTGCATACATTTGGCGATGCGCATCTTTATTCCAACCATATGGAACAGACACATTTGCAATTGTCGCGTGAGCCGCGCCCCTTGCCCAAACTTGTGCTCGATCCCTCGGTGAAAAATCTCTTCGACTTCCGCTTCGAACATATTGCGATTGAAGGCTATGATCCTCATCCTGCGATCAAAGCGCCGGTCGCGGTCTGATTGAAAGACGCATCCATGTCCTTGCCGCTTGTTCTTATCGTGGCCGTTGCCAAAAACGGCGTGATCGGCGGCAATAATCAATTGTTGTGGCGCCTGTCGGGCGATCTCAAGCGCTTTAAAGCGCTGACAATGGGTAAGCCCATGATTATGGGCCGCAAGACTTTTGACTCCATCGGAAAACCTTTGCCGGGCCGCGAGACCATCGTCGTCACGCGCGATGCGGGATGGGCGCGCGAGGGCGTGCATGTCGCGCGCGATCTCGATGGGGCAGTCGCGCTCGCCGATCAGCTTGGCCAGCGCATGGGCGCATCTGAGGTAACGGTGGTGGGTGGGGCCGAGATTTATCGCCAGCTTCTGCCGAAGGCGGCGCGCGTTGAATGGACCGAGGTTGATCTTGCCCCGGCAGGCGATGCGCATTTTGAGCCCCTCAGCCCGGCCGACTGGCGGGAAGTGGCGCGGGAGGCCCATTCCCGCAACCCCGAGGCGAAGGATGAGGCTGATTACGCCTTTGTCACTTATCAGCGGATCACAAACGGGTTAGCACCGCGTTGAAAGCACCCCTTCGCGTGCTTAACTAAAGCCCTAAGGCGGCGAAAAGCCGTGGTGAGGAGATTTATTCATGCCGTGGAACAATCAGACCGGCGGCGGTGGCCCGTGGAAGCCAGGTCCCAAGGGGCCTTGGGGGCAGGGGCCGCAGGGCGGCGGCAATGGGAGTGGTGGCGGCGGCAATGGCGCGCCCCCCGATCTCGAGGAGCTTCTGCGGCGTTCTCAGGAAAAATTCCGCCAAGCCATGCCCGGCGGCGCCGGTGGCGCGCGCAGCATCGTCTTGTTTGCAGGTCTGGCGGTTGCCGCCTGGCTCGCGAGCGGCTTTTACACAGTTGGCCCCAATGAAGTCGGCCTCAATATGATCTTTGGCCGCTATGACCAAAAGACCACATCGGGTCTGAACTATAATTGGCCAGCCCCGATTGGCGCTGTGCAGAAATTGCAAGTGACAGATCGCAATTCGACGGAAGTGGGTTTCCGTGCGCGTGAAGATGGTCGTCGCTCGAATGTGCAGACACAAATCGACGTGCCGGAAGAAAGCCTCATGCTCACGGGCGATGAAAATATCGCCGATGTGAAATTCCGCGTGATTTGGCAGATCGATCCTGTTCGCCCGGAAGATTACGCCTTTAACGTGCGTGAGCCGCGCGAGACGGTGCGCGCTGTGTCAGAAAGCGTGATGCGCGAAATCGTTGGTCGCACACCGATCCAGCGCATTTTAACGGCTGAGCGTAAAGTGATTGAGCCAGCCGCGCAGGAACTCACGCAGAAAGTGCTTAATGAATATAAGGCTGGCGTGTTGATCTTGCAGGTCCAGCTCTTATCCGTCGATCCGCCCGAGCAGGTTGTTGCTGCTTTCCGTGATGTGACGGCGGCCCAGCAAGACCAAGATCGTCTGCGCAATGAGGCAGAAGCCTATGCCAACCGCGTTGTGCCAGAAGCGCGCGGTGATGCCGCCCGCATCGTGCAAGAGGCGGAAGCCTATCGCGAGCAGACGGTGAATGAAGCCAAGGGTCAGGCAGCTCGTTTCACGCAAGTCTATCAGCAATACAAGAATGCGCCGGATGTGACGCGCGAGCGTATTTATCTGGAAACGATGGAGCGCGTTTTGGGTGGCATGAACAAAGTCATTGTGGACCAGAATAGCGGCTCGGGTGTTGTGCCCTATCTGCCGCTGCAAGGTCTGAATGTGCCTGCCCCGCAAGCCAATCCGCAGGGAGGTGCACGATGAAAAGCCCCTTCGCTGGCGCGATTGCTGCCATTATTCTCGTCATTGCTGTGATTGTGGGCGGCGCGTCGCTGTTCACTGTCGGCCAGAACCAGCAGGCACTCGTGCTGCGTCTCGGCGAGCCGATCCCCGGACGTGCGCTTGTCACCAAGCCCGGTCTGCATGTGAAAGTGCCGTTCATTGAAACGGTGACTTTGCTGGATCGCCGTATCCTTGATTTGGAAACACCCAAGCAGGAAGTTTTGGCCTCGGATAATAACCGTATCGAAGTCGATGCCTTCTTGCGTTATCGCATTGTCGATGCGTTGCGCTTCTATCAAACGGTCGGCACGATTGAACGCGCCAATAATCAGCTTGGCTCCGTGCTCTCATCCGCTTTGCGCCGTGTGCTGGGTGAAGCCACAATGGTGCAGATCATTCGTGAAGGTCGCTCGGGGCTCATGGTGTCCATCCGTGAGCTGGTGAATGGCGAAGCGGTGCGGCTGGGTGTCGAAGTGGTGGATGTGCGTATCCGCCGCGCCGATTTGCCCAAGCAAATCTCTGATCGCGTCTTTGACCGCATGCGGACGGAGCGTGCGCGTGAGGCGGCAGAATTTCGTGCGCAGGGTGCTGAAACAGCGCAGCGCATCCGCGCACGTGCGGATCGCGATGTCGTGGTCTTGCGTGCCGATGCGCAGCGCCAAGCTGATCAGACGCGCGGTGAGGGCGATGCCGAAAGAAACCGGATTTTTGCGGAAGCCTATAATGCGGACCCGCAATTCTTCGCCTTCTATCGTTCCATGCAGGCCTATGAGGCGGGCTTGAAATCGGGCGATACCCGCCTGATCTTGAGCCCGACATCGGACTTTTTCCGCTTCTTTGGTCAGCCAGACGGCAAAAAGCCCGCGCCCGCACGATAAGTGCTGGCAGGGCTGGCCGGAGCGAAAATGTCCGCTAGATTGATGACGGACCCCAAAGGTCCGTCATCGCGCGTGAAGACATCATGGCCAAATCGGCCGCATTGGAGGAAGGCCCAAATGGGTGTTCGTTCGCTTTTCCCGCAAAGCTTCCTGCGTCCCGCATCTGCGGCGCTGGCGCTCTCCCTTATTGTGACGCCGCTCGCGCCCGTCATGGCGCAAGCGCGCTCCGCGCCTGAAAGTTTTGCTGATCTGGCAGAATCCGTCAGTTCAGCGGTCGTCAATATTTCAGCCTCCACAACGGTGGAAGAAAAGCGCGCCGGCATTCCCAATCTGCCACAAGGCACGCCCTTTGATGATCTCTTCGAAGAGTTTTTCCGCCGCCGTCAGGGGCAGGGCGGTAATGAAGGTCAAGGTCAGGCGCCACGTCAGCGCCGCTCGTCGTCGCTTGGTTCAGGTTTCGTGATTGATCCTGCGGGCATTGTCATCACCAATAATCACGTCATTGCTGATGCCAATGAGATCACCGTCATTTTCACCGATGGCCAAAAACTGAAAGCAGAGATTGTCGGCAAGGATGCGAAGATCGATGTGGCGGTCTTGCGCGTGAAGCCAGAGAAGCCGCTGAAGGCTGTGAAATTTGGCGATAGCGAAAAGATGCGCGTCGGCGAATGGGTGATGGCCGTTGGCAATCCCTTTGGTTTGGGCGGCACTGTGACGGCTGGCATTGTCTCGGCGCGCAATCGCAATATTGATAGCGGCCCTTATGACAATTACA
>CAWUNF010000147.1:0-4634 GCA_963923195.1 uncultured Hyphomicrobiales bacterium
CGGGAAAAGTCACTGTGGCACAGGTGGTACATCTCGTTCAGCCCGGCCAAATCGACCCCGATCACATCATCACGCCGGGCATTTTCGTTCAGCGCCTCATCCATGTGCCTGATGCGGAAAAACGCATCGAACAACGCACCACACGCAAGCGCGCTTAAGAGGAGATTTTTCATGGCTTGGACCCGTGATGAAATGGCCGCGCGCGCCGCAAAGGAATTGCGTGACGGCTTTTATGTGAATTTGGGCATTGGCATTCCGACACTTGTGTCGAATTACATTCCTGATGGCATGACCGTGCAGCTTCAGAGCGAAAACGGCATGTTGGGCATGGGCCCTTTCCCCTATGAGGGTGAGGAAGATGCCGACCTCATCAATGCCGGCAAGCAAACGATCACCGAATTGCCGACGACGAGCTATTTCTCGTCAGCCGATTCTTTCGCCATGATCCGGGGCGGCCATATCGATCTGTCGATTTTGGGCGCGATGGAAGTGGCGGAAAATGGCGATCTCGCCAATTGGATGATCCCCGGCAAAATGGTGAAGGGCATGGGCGGGGCGATGGACCTTGTGGCTGGCGTCAAAAAAGTCGTCGTGGTCATGGAACATGTCGCCAAAGATGCCCCGAAACTCCTCAAGACATGCTCGCTCCCCCTGACGGGTTCGGGCGTCGTCGATATGGTCATTACCGATCTCGCGGTCTTTTCCATCGATAAGGCAGGCAAGACCGGCATGACTTTGATCGAACTGGCGCCGGGCGTCAGCCTCGATGAGGTCAAAGCGAAGACGCAGGCCAGTTTCAAAGTGGCCGCTGGCCTCAACTGATCTCTGGTATATTTTCACATCTCAGTGAGCGGCTCGGTGAAAACCGGGCCGTTTTTCATATTGCGATGCAGCAAAAATAGCCTGTGCTGCACTTTTGCTGCGCAGCAATTGGGGTGAGATGCGGGCTTCATGTTGCGCGGTAAGATATTGTTTTAGAATAAGTTTATAAATTCAGATGGAATTTATGCTGCAGTTTCATGCTGCACAAATATTGCAGCATAAATGCCCCCAGACGCGGTGATTTACGAGCCTGTTCCAGCCATGAAATGAGCCGGAATTTGGGCGGACTACGACTTTCGTTCAAAACAAGCCTGTGATTATATCCCATGCAACAGAAGGGAGAAGGCTGTTCGAGCGGCCTAACTACCCCGTTGGAGGGAACTGCACGACATTTGGCCAAAGAGGCGGCCGTGTCGCTGTGCCTGCTCCTCAACTTTCAAGAAAAACGCAAAGATTTCGAGAGGTTAGCGCTATGGACGTCTCTATGCTGGACGCCGCCGCCAAGGCCTTCGTCATGCTGATGGATCCTTTCCGCATGTCGTTGCTATTCCTGGGCGTGATCATGGGTCTGGTGCTTGGCATTCTGCCGGGCATCGGTGGGCTGGCGGGCACTGCCCTGCTTCTGCCCTTTACCTTCAATATGGACCCTTACGCGGCAATGGCCCTTCTGCTGGGCTTGGGCGCGACAACGGCCACTGGCGACCCCATCCCGGCCATTCTCTTCGGCGTCCCCGGAGGTGCCGGCTCTGCCGCCACCGTCTTGGACGGTCTGCCGATGGCCAAGCGGGGCGAGGCCTCACGCGCTCTGTCAGCCGCTTATATGTCGTCGATGATGGGCGGCATTTTCGGCGCGGCTTTGATGGCGGTTCTCCTGCCAATTCTGCGTCCAGCGATGCTCTACATAGGATCGCCCGAACTCTTGGCCTTTGCCGTCTTAGGTATCTCGATGGTGGCCGTGCTTTCGGGCAGTGCGCCACTTCGCGGTCTCGCTGCGGGCTGCATTGGCCTCATGATCTCGATGGTCGGTTCCGATCCGCAGACAGGTACTCTGCGTTGGACGCTCGATAGCCTTTATCTTTGGGAAGGCGCACCGCTTGTCCCCATCGTGCTTGGCCTCTTCGCACTGCCGGAATTGGCTGACCTTGCGATTTCTCGTCAGTCGATTGCACCGGGCTCCAAGCAGCTCGCCACATCGACCTCGGGCATGGTGCAAGGCGCGAAAGATTGCTTCAAGCATTGGTGGCTCGTTCTGCGCTGCTCTTGGCTTGGTGCAACGCTTGGCGCGATCCCCGGCATTTCGGGTGCCATCGTCGACTGGCTCGCTTACGGCCATGCGCTCAAGACTGAAAAAGGCGCAGGCCTTACTTTCGGTAAGGGTGACGTGCGTGGCGTGATTGCCTCTGAAAGCGCGAATAATTCGCGTGAAGGTGGCGCACTCGTCCCAACCGTTGCTTTCGGCGTGCCGGGCTCTGCCGGCATGGCGATCTTGCTCGGCGCCTTCCTCATCCACGGTCTCGTTCCGGGACCGGATATGCTGACGAAGAATCTCGACGTCACTTATGCAATGGTGTGGTCGGTGGCTCTCGCCAACATTCTGGGTGCGGGCCTGTGCTACTTGTTCAGCGCGCAATTCGCGCGTCTGGCGACGTTGCGCTACACGCTGATCCTGCCCTCGACGCTCGCGATTATCTACATCGGTGCGTTCCAAGGTTCACGTAACTGGGGTGACCTCTACACGCTTCTCGCTTTCGGCCTCTTGGGTTGGGTGATGAAGATGCTGAAGTGGCCGCGTCCGCCGCTGCTGCTCGGTTGCGTGTTGGGTGAGATTGTTGAGCGTTATCTCTTCATCTCGATCCAGCGCTATGGTGTGGAATGGTTCGCCCGTCCGCTCGTCATCATCATCTTTGCCTTCTCGCTGTTTGGCTTGATGCGTCCTTTCTTGCAGGACATCAAGATTCACGGCGGCTTGCGCAAGATGCTGACGGGCTTCCACTTCAAGCCCAACTTCCAAGCTGATCAGCTCTTCTACGTCTTCTTGTTCGCCGTCCTCGGCTACATGATGTGGGAAGCCTCTCACTGGAACATGCACGCCAAGATCGTGCCGATGATTGTCGGCTCTGTCGCAGCGGTCGTGATGGCAGTCAGTCTGTTCAACTATCTCTTCCGCAAGCCGGAAGCGCAGGCAGACGTCGGCATGGCTGGCGCTATGACAGAAAAGATCGAGCAGAAGATCCACATGGACCTTGATGCAACGACCGACCACTTGGATACGTGGACGATCATTCGTCGTGCGGCCATGTTCTTCGGCTGGCTCGTGGCTTTCATGATCTCAATGGCACTCATCGGTCTCATCCCGACTGTGCCGATCTTCGTGATCGCTTTCATGCGCCTTGAAGAAACGAAAGAGCGTTGGTCGCTCGTGATCCCGCAAGCGGTGATCCTGACGATCTTCGTCTATGTCGTCTTCGATCAATTGCTGACGATCCCGTGGCCGCAGACCTATCTCGGCGATTGGTTCCCGGCTCTGAAGGGTGTCATTCCTTCGGTCTAAAATCGAAGCCAAAAGAGAAACAGAATGGCCGGGCTTTTTGCCCGGCCATTTTTTATGCCTTAGCCAATGTCGAGATCAACGACCAACGGCAAATGATCGGAGGCCACACGCGTCAAGCGGTTACGAATAACATCGACGCGTTTCACCTGCACATTGCCGCGCGTAAACACATGATCCAAACGCAAGACCGGAAAGCCTGATGGGAAAGTAGGTTTGGTGCGGCCCATGCCTGGCGCGCGCTGCACATCTTGAAAAACTTTTGTCAGACGATGATAGACGCGCGAGCGTGGCACGAGATTGAAATCACCCACCAGCAAAGCTGGTCCCTCACAATCCGCGCGGCCCATCCATTCAGGCCCCATTAAACAATCGGTCTGCGAACGTCTCTCACGCGCGACCAAAGATAAATGCGTGTTGACCACGTGAAGGGCCACACCATCACAATCCAGACGCGCCCAAAGCGCACCGCGCGGTTCAATCTGCCGCAAGCCCGGCAAAGCAGGCAAACGCCCAGCATGCATGAGCTGCGAGGGCAGAGTGGTCAAAATGGCATCGCCATATTGCTCTTCCATCACGCGCAGATTGTTATGGAAATGCGAATCCATGCCTAAGCGACGCGCGATCTCTTCAGCCTGATCAATATGGCCCGTGCGCTTGCGCATCACATCGACTTCTTGCAAGGCGACAATATCAGGTGCGGCAGAGGCAATCACATCTGCAATGCGCGCAGGCGAAATGCGCCCATCAATGCCCAAGCAGCGATGCACATTCCATGTGAGCAAACGGACGGCGCGCAAAATAGACCCTCACCCTTCAAGGCCAGCTCAGTCAGGCGCTTGGAAAGCAACAGAAAAGCATGAAAGGCCGATCATCGGAACCAGAGGCAGGCTGCAACCTTATCCGCGCCCAAAAATAAAAAGGCGCCGCCCGTCGGGGCAGCGCCTTTGTGAAACAAGGCCCAAAAAGGCTTAGATATTCTTCAAATGCTGAGCGAGGTACTTGTTCATTTCGAACATGGTCACCTGCTTCTTGCCAAACACAGCTTCGAGCTTCGCATCAGCGAGGATCTCGCGCTTATTGGCCGGGTTCTGCAGCGAATTGGACTTAATATAGTCCCAAACCTTGCTGACCACTTCGGAGCGCGGCAGCGGATCATTGCCGACAATGGCCGCGAGTTCCTTCGAGGGCTGCAGGGGCTTCATGAAGGCGCCGCCGGCTTTTCCTTCGCTGGGGGTCTTGGCCATAGGGAATTCTCCGTCAA
>CAWUNF010000148.1:0-4626 GCA_963923195.1 uncultured Hyphomicrobiales bacterium
GTTTTTCCCGCTCGCCTTCCAGCATTTTATCGACAGGCACGCCTGTCCAGCGCGAGACAACTTGTGCAATATGGTCAGCAGAGACTTCTTCTTCGAGTAAAGCAGAGCCCGCTTTGGCTTCCGTTTCGCTGAGCTTTTTTTCAAGCTCAGGAATGACACCATAGGTTAATTCACCCGCGCGCTGATATTCGCCACGACGCTGGGCTTGAGCCAATTCTGTGCGCGCAGCTTCCAATTGTTCTTTCAGCTTTTGCGCATCGCCAAGCTTATCTTTTTCAGCCTTCCAACGCGCTGTCAGTTCCGCTGATTTTTCTTCAACATCAGCCAATTCATGTTCAAGCTTAGCGAGGCGATCGCGTGAAGCGGTATCCGTTTCTTTGCGCAGAGCTTCTTGTTCAATGCGCAATTGAATGATGCGACGATCAAGCTCATCCAATTCTTCTGGCTTGGAATCAACCTGCATGCGCAGACGCGATGAGGCTTCATCAACCAAGTCGATAGCTTTATCGGGCAAGAAACGGTCGGCAATATAGCGGTTCGATAGAGTGGCTGCCGCCACAATGGCCGAATCTGTAATGCGCACACCGTGGTGCAATTCATATTTTTCTTTCAAGCCACGCAGGATTGAGATCGTGTCCTCAATTGAGGGCTCGGTCACAAAGACAGGCTGAAACCGGCGTGCAAGAGCCGGATCTTTTTCGACATGTTTGCGATATTCATCGAGTGTCGTGGCGCCCACGCAATGCAATTCACCACGTGCAAGAGCGGGTTTGAGCAGATTGGATGCATCCATTGCTCCATCGGCTTTACCAGCCCCCACCAGCGTATGCATTTCATCAATGAAGAGAATGATGCCGCCTTCAGCCGCCGTCACTTCATTGAGCACGGCTTTGAGGCGCTCTTCAAATTCGCCACGGAATTTTGCACCGGCGATCAGCGCACCCATGTCGAGGGCGAGAAGCTTTTTGTCTTTGAGGCTTTCTGGCACGTCACCATTGACGATGCGAAGGGCAAGCCCCTCAACAATGGCGGTCTTACCAACGCCCGGTTCGCCGATGAGAACCGGATTGTTTTTGGTTCGGCGGGAGAGAACTTGAATGGTGCGGCGGATTTCTTCATCGCGACCAATGACCGGATCAAGTTTGCCGTTGCGCGCTGCATCTGTCAGATCGCGCGCATATTTTTTCAAAGCATCATAAGCATTTTCTGCTGTCGCATTGTCGGCGGTGCGTCCTTTGCGTAAATCCTCAATGGCATGATTGAGCGATTGCGGTGTCACACCTGCTTGGCTGAGAATTTTGCCCGCTTCTTCCGTTTTCTCAGCGGCAATGGCGAGGAGCAGGCGTTCAACCGTAACGTAAGAATCACCCGCTTTTTGCGCCAGTTTTTCGGCTGAATCAAAAATGCGCGCCGTGGCGGGAGATAAATAAAGCTGGCCTGCACCAGAGCCCTGCACTTTGGGCAATTTGCCAAGGGCAAGCTCGGTCTGCACGAGCGCTTCACGTGAGCGCCCACCGGCTTTGTCGATCAGGCCGGACGCGAGGCCTTGCTCATCATCCAGCAAAACTTTCAAAAGATGTTCGGGCGTGAATTGCTGATGGCCTTCACGCAGCGCCAAAGATTGGGCGGATTGAACAAAGCCCCGTGCGCGTTCGGTATATTTGTCGATATTCATGGTCTACTCCTCAACCGGTGCAGTCACCCCGAAGCGATGCTGCAACGTCGAACTCAAGGCCCCTGACGGCGACCCTCTGAGACTCATGTAGGAAGGCATTTGCCTTCCTAAAAGAGGAGCAGATCAACCTTTCTTCGCTCTGGTTGATAAGAAAGCGGCAAAGAAAAAGGGGCCCGAAGGCCCCTGATCTTGTCATTCTGCGTTTTCGCCACGCGGGAAGTTTTCGCCTTCTTCCCCATTGCGACGGCGACGACGGCGCGGACGCAGATGAAAGCCCACGCCCTCATTCTCGTCTTGGCCCATGCCCGGCTGTTCGCCATTGCCTATCTGGCCTTCTTCCCCTGCGGGAATACGGACAGGCGCTGTGATAAAGGCCGGAAGTCCTGCATCTGGCTGTTCATCGCCCTCAGGGCGCCCTTCAAAGCGCGGCTGCTGGAATTGACGATCTGGGCGCGGACCACGGTTTGGATTGTTATGGCGGCCCTGCTGGTTGCGATCCTGATAGGGACGGTCGGGGCGCGGGCCACGCTCTTGGCGCTCGCCCTGCGGCTGCTGCCCATTGCCAGGCTGCCCATTGAAACCACCGCCTTGCACGAAAGGCTGCGGGCCATTGGCAAAAGGCTGCGGCTGGTTCTGATAGGGCTGTTGGTTCGGATTGTTTTGCTGCTGGCGCTCGAAAGGCGAGGCAAAACGATCCGGCATGCCGCCGTCATCATCATCCTCTTCTTCCACTTCAGCTTCGCCTGCGGGGCGAACATAGCCAGCTTGCGCTTGCTGCTGTGCCTGTTGGGCGGCGGCAATGATGCGGAAATAATGTTCCGCATGCTGCAGATAGCTTTCCGCCATAACAGGGTCGCCGGATGACTGCGCATCGCGGGCAAGCTGCAGATATTTTTCGGCAATATGATGGGCCGTTCCGCGGATTTTCACGTCAGGGCCGTTGGATTCATAGGTCCGGGTGAGCGGATTGGGGCCTTTGCGATTATTATTGTTGCGGCCACGCATACGCTTGTTCTGACCAGGTCTCATCGATGATCCTTGCATAATGCGCCAGAACCCTGTCGGTGCGGAATGCTGCCGCAGGGGTGGAGTGGCGCTTCAGAAGCTATTTTGGTTAAGGCGAATGGGCTCTCCGGCCGGTCTGTTAAAACTCAGGCTCAAGACCTGAGACTCGATGATCCGCGGCAGTCTGCTGGATCAAGGAATTTGGGGACGTATCGCCTCGTCCAACCCGGAACCACGCCAGGCAAACGACCGGAGAACCAAATTCGCTCTCAACGGGCCTTCAGCCACTGCGCATGCAGAACCGAGGCGATTTCTACGATCTCTTCTAGTCGTTTTCCGCTCCCTCGCCAAGGGGCAAATCGGAAAAACTGGGGAGAGGTGGCTTGTCCTTTAAGCCCAAGCCAAGGCCAAAGCGCGCTCGACCCCACCGAGATCGGCCCGAAGCGCCTTTTGGCTCAGCCCGGCGGCCTCGGCCAGCTCTGAGACAGCGCGAGCTTGGCCTATCCCTAATTCCAGCACGCAAAGACCCGTGGTGTGCATGATGCGCGGCAGGGCCGCAATGATCGCCCGATACGCCACAAGCCCATCAGCCCCGCCATCAAGTGCAAGATGGGGATCATGGTCGCGC
Organism: uncultured Hyphomicrobiales bacterium; assembly: GCA_963923195.1. Taxonomy (GTDB): domain Bacteria; phylum Pseudomonadota; class Alphaproteobacteria; order Rhizobiales; family Beijerinckiaceae; genus Terripilifer. The sequence continues at coordinate 3,309 of CAWUNF010000148.1, forward strand.
ACTTCGCGGTCAAGTCCGGCGATGGTTGCGCTTTCAATATAGGGCGGATTGGAGACAATGAGATCAAAGCGCTCATTCAGCGCATCAGCCCAATGACCTTGTTGAATAAACGCGCGTTGAGCGAGACCATTGCGCTGCGCATTTTCTTCAGCGACCGCGCAGGCGGCCGGGGAGAGATCAACACCAATCCCTGTGGCTTTGGGGCATTCGGATAAAAGCGCCAGCAAGAGCGCACCTGTTCCTGTTCCCAGATCAAGAATGCGCAATGGCTCTTGTCGCCGCGCACCCAAAAAATCGAGCGCGGTTTCAACAATCACTTCTGTATCTGCACGCGGATCAAGCACATCTGGCGTGACGCGCAAATTCAAAGTCCAGAAATCACGCTGACCCGTGATGCGCGTAACAGGCTCGCCATTGAGGCGCCGCGTCATCCATGCGGTAAGATCACTTGCTTCGGATAGGGAGAGCTGACGATCACTCTGTGTGATGATCTGTGTGCGCGTCAAATGGGTTCCCGCACATAAAAGCAAACGCGCTTCGGACTCTGCTTGGCTGATCTTTTGTTCAGCCAAAGCAGATGTCATCAAACGCAAAGCCTCATTGATATGAAGACCTGCTTTTATCGTGTTGATGGCGCTCATGCCGAAGGGGCTTGCGCCGCGCGTGTCATCATTCGTGTCAAACGAGCAATGAATTGTGTTGGATCAGCTGGCGGTTCCCCATCAGCAACCCGTGCTTCATCATGAATAAGCCAAGCGGCATCTTCAATCAGTGTTTTATCTTCGCCTTTGGCAAAACGTGTCGCGAGTGCCGCCACAAGCGGATGCGTTGGATTGATTTCAAGCACAGGCTTGCTGATTGATCCCATACCTCCTTGGGCCAAAATCTGTTCAAGACGGCGGTCGCGTCCATGTGCGGGCGCGACAAGGCAGGCTGCACTTTCAGCCAGACGATCTGAGGCGCGCACATCATCCACATTTTCAGACAAAGTCTGCTTCATGAATGCTATGAGCGTTGCCACTTCCGCCGATGTTTCTTTCGAAGGCGCTGTTTCACCTTCTAACAAAGGCACATTGGCAATATCGGCTGTGCCTTGTGTGACAGATTTGAAGGGCTTGCCTTCAAAGCCGAGGGCTGTGGAAACCCAGAAAGCGTCAACTGGATCAGAAAGCAGCAAAACTTCAAGCCCACGCGCACGAAAGCCCTCTAATTGCGGGCTCTTTTCAAGGCGCTTTTGATCATCGCCTGTAATATACCAAATGTCAGTTTGGTTCGGGCGTAGATCAGCCACATAGTCAGACAATGTGCGTGTGCCATC
>CAWUNF010000149.1:0-4616 GCA_963923195.1 uncultured Hyphomicrobiales bacterium
GCCTGAGCCAATCCAGCCTCAATTTCGCTGCGCTGCCATTGATCAAGGTCCAGCAAAGCCTCAATGGCTGTTGCTGCCAGCGTATCGCTTGGCACATCCAACTCCCGTGCCAAAGCATCTAAGCGATCGGACTGCTGGAGACTCAGCTCAATTTTCCGGACGACCATCGGACAATCTTTCAAAAAATAGATGAGACAAGAGTGGCCCCGCCACGCAATGTGGTCAAGAGCCCCCAAAATTTGACACGCACCCCTGCTCCGTCTTACCCCATGCGCCCCGTGAGAGGAGCATGATGGAAAGCCGGACCGCCAAATTCAGTATCGGCCAAGTGGTCAAGCATCGGAAGTTTCCCTTCCGCGGCGTGATTTTTGACGTCGATCCGGTCTTCAACAATACGGAAGAATGGTGGCTTTCCATTCCAGCCGATGTGCGCCCGTCGAAAGACCAGCCCTATTACCATTTGCTCGCAGAAAATGCGGAGACCGAATATATCGCCTATGTCTCCGAACAGAATTTGCTCGCCGATGACAGCGGCCAGCCTTTGCGGCATCCGCAATTGCGCGACATGTTTGAGGTGCAGCGCGACGGCAGCTACAAATTACGCATGACCGAAAAATTTTCTTAAAAAAGAAAACGGCGGCCCCAGTGATGACCTGAGCCGCCGTTTTTTATCTTGCTCAAAAGCTTGCGCTTATTTTGCAGCCGGTGCTGCGGCACCGGGCTGGGCTTCCAGCGCCTTGCGCTGTTCTTCCGCACGCTTCTGCAATTCTTCTTCGAGCTTCTTCTGCTGCTCTTCGAGAACCTTCGGATCAATCGGTGCGCCATCGAAAGCTTTAGCAAAGCCAGCTAAAGGCAGAACGAAATTCACTTCATTATTAGCTTGGTTCTTCACCATGACGTTTAATGATGTGCCCTTCTTCATCTGGTCGATAGAGGGGCCCTTCACTTTGGCTTCAGCAAAGCAACCATTGGGGAAGCAGATTTCAAAAGCGCCGTCTTGCGTAGCGCCCTTATCCACGGAGAAGCGGAAACCCGGACGCAGCATCAAAGCAACAGGGAGCAAGAGACGCACAATGCGTTGATCATCACCCTTCACATCATAAACGGCCAGCGCGAGCACAGGCGGCTGATCCGGCGCTTGGCCGAAATCGCGCGTCGTGTAGCAAATGTCTTTGCCTGCGGCCTGATCGCGACCGCAAATCTTGGTCCAATCACCCTGCGAGGGCTGCAGTTCAACGCGCAGCGGACCCTGCGGGGGTTGCGCGGGCGGCGCGGCCTGAGCGGGCGCAGCCGGCGGGGTCGCTGGCTTTTGCTGAGCAAAGGCATCAAAAGCGCCCGCAATCATGAGGCTCGCGGCCAGAGCGGCAGCGCCTAGACGCTTGGTGGACAGGGACATGGATGTTCCTTTCATGACCGGCCCGATGAGGCCGAAAGCTTCGTCACCGCTCTTCACGTCTGATTGCGGCGAGAGATTGGCGTGGCGCCTCTTTATCCCCTTCGCGGGCACCTTTCCAGACCTCCCCTCGTCTATCCTCAAAAAGCCTGCCGCCTCAGGGACCAAATAACCCTTCCGGCTTTGCCAGACAGCCGCCGCCCCCTAGTGTCGCGCCCATGACCCCTGCCGCGATTCGCCTCGCCTGTGCTGCCCTTCTGGCCTTGGCCGGACCTTTGAGCCACGCCTTGGCGGCAGAGACCTCCGGCCCCCGCCATGCCATTGCCATGCATGGCGAGCCCGCTTTGCCGGCTGATTTCCCCCATTTGCCCTATGCCAATCCCCAAGCGCCCAAGGGCGGGCGCCTCTCCATTGGCTTTCAAGGCACATTCGACAGTCTCAACCCGTTTAATTTGAAAGCAGGCTCCACTGCGCAGGGGCTCAACACCAATGTCTTTCAGACGCTCATGGTGCGCTCTCTCGATGAGCCCTTCACGCTCTATGGGCTGATCGCGCAAACGATTGAAACCGATGAGACGCGCGAACATGTCACATTCCGGCTGGATCCGCGCGCGCGCTTTTCCGATGGCACGCCGATCACCGCTGAAGATGTGATCTTCACTTTCGCGCTTTTGAAAGACAAAGGCCGCCCGCAACAGCGCGCCGCCTATGCTCAAGTCAAAAAGATCGAAGCGAAAGACGCACGCACCATTGCCTATGATCTTTCCGGCAATGATGATCGCGAATTGCCCCTCACACTCGCGCTGATGCCCGTGCTCTCAAAAAAGCACACGGATGCGGAGCGCTTTAATGAGACGAGCCTCGACATACCGACCGCCTCCGGCCCTTATCGCATTGACAGCATCAAGCCCGGCGAATTGCTGATCCTCAAGCGCAATCCTGATTATTGGGCGAAGGATTTGCCGATCCATCGTGGTCTGTTCAATTTCGATGAAATCCGCATTGAATATTTCCGCGATGCAGCCGCGCTGTATGAAGCTTTCAAAGGCGGGCTTGTTGATTATCGCGAAGAGACCAATCCGACACGTTGGCTCACGGGCTATGAATTTCCCGCCATGAAAAATGGCAAGCTTGCCAAAGCCAGCCTGCCGCTTGGCGTGCCCAAAGGCATGACGGGCTTTGCTTTCAACACGCGCCGCCCGCTTTTCAAAGATGTGCGATTGCGTGAAGCTTTCGGCCTGATGTTTGATTTTGAATGGGTGAATGCCAAACTTTATGGCGGGCTTTATAGCCGCACCAAAAGTTTCTTCGATGAAAGCGAGCTCTCATCACATGGCCACCCCGCCTCAGCCTATGAACGGGCTTTGCTGGCGCCCTTCCCCGGTGCGGTACGCACTGACATTCTCGAAGGACAATGGGCGCCACCTAAGACCGATGGATCAGGACGTGATCGCTCAACAGCGCGTCGCGCTCTCGACCTTTTGAAAGAAGCGGGCTTTGTTTTGGTCGATGGCGTGCTGATTGAGCGCGCGACCAACAAGCCTGTTGAATTTGAAATCATGGTCACGGATCGTAACCAAGAACGGCTTGCGCTGAATTATGCTGAATCTCTGAAGCGCATTGGCGTCTCTGCCCGCGTGCGCTTGGTCGACGAAGTGCAATATCAACGCCGCCGCCAAAAATTCGACTTCGATATGATGCTAGGCTTTTGGGCCGCTTCCGGCTCACCGGGAGCTGAGCAGCGCGGGCGCTGGGGCTCCACCAGCTCTCAACAAGAAGCCTCTTTCAATCTCACAGGCGCGGCCTCACCGGCCATTGATGCTATGATCTCCGCCTTGCTCAGTGCGAAAAGCAAAGAAGATTTCACCGATGCTGTGCGCGCCCTTGACCGCGTGCTGCTTTCAGGTTTTTACATCGTGCCGCTTTATCATGCGCCAGACCAGTGGTTTGCTTATTCCACAATTCTGGCGCGGCCGGAGCGCAATGCGCAATTTGCAGCCCCGCTTTTTGGCGCAACATTAGATACATGGTGGCGCAAAGCGCCTTAGATAAATGCTGAGAGAAAATGCCAACACTTGAAATTGACGTTGTCTCCGACGTCGTCTGCCCGTGGTGCTATTTAGGCAAGCGCAAACTTGATGCGGCCATGAAACAAGTGGACGCCTTCACCTATGATGTGCGTTGGCGCCCCTTTCAGCTTGATCCGACCATTCCACCAGAAGGCATTGCGCGCGCTGAATATATGGCGCGCAAATTTGGACCTGAAAAAATCGCAGCGATCCATGCGCGCCTCGAAGAAGCAGGCCAAGAAGAAGGCATTGCCTTTGCCTTTGACAAGATTACCCGCTCGCCCAATACGCTTGATGCGCATCGTCTCATTCGCTGGGCCCAATCAAGCGGCAAGCAGAGCGAGATCGTTGAGCGCCTCTTCAGCCTCTATTTTGTCGAGGGCCAAGATATTGGCGACCGCCAAATCTTGATTCAAATCGCTAAAGAAGTCGGGCTGGATGCCGATCTCATCGCGCGCCTCTTTGTGGAAGGCGTCGACATTATCCCGGTGCAAGAAGAAATATCGACCGCCGCCCGCATGGGCATATCCGGCGTGCCCTTCTTCATCTTCGGCGGCAAATATGCAGTGTCGGGCGCACAGCCTGTTGATGCATTGGTTGGCGTGATCTGGAAAGCGGGCAGCGAGCTCGAATAAAACAAGACAAGGCGGCGATTAGGCCGCCTTTTTCTTTTCAGCAATCGCCACCAACGTGCGCAAAATCTGACGCGTGCCTTCGAGCCTTTGCGCCGGCGTTTCGAAATCGCGAATGAAAACCACGCGCATATCGGGGCGCACTTTCGCATCTGGCCCCTGCTCAGCAAGATAACGTACAAGCCCTTGCGGATTGGCGAAGGAATTATCGCGGAAGGCGAGGATCGCACCCTTCGGGCCAGCATCGACCTTTTCAACATGGGCGCGACGGCAGAGCGCTTTGATCGCGACAAGCTTGAACAATTGTTCGACGACTTCTGGCGGCGGTCCAAAGCGGTCAATCATTTCAGCCGCAAATGTTTCGATCTCTTCATCCGTGTTCAGCGTCGACATGCGGCGATAAAGGCTCATGCGCAAAGGCAGATCCGGCACATAATCTTCCGGGATCATCACCGGCGTACCAACAGTAATCGTCGGCGACCATTGCTCTTCTTCAGGCATATCAATGCCAGCTTTGAGCGC
>CAWUNF010000150.1:0-4601 GCA_963923195.1 uncultured Hyphomicrobiales bacterium
ATTGGATGGAAACGCTTATCTGGGTTTCGCTCAAAATGGCGATAGATGGTGATATAGCGCGCATAGCCAATCTTCTCTGACAGATAGGTCGCGTAGAAGATGAACTTCGGCTGGAAGTAAGTGTATTTTTTCGCGCGCGCCAAAAAGCCCAGATCAATGCCAATGTTAAAATCTTTCAACACTTCATTGATGAAGCCGGCATGGCGCGATTCATCGCGCGCCATAAAGGCAAAAAGATCGCGAATTTCAGGATTTGTGATCCGCTTCTTAATCTCTGCGTAAAGAACACAACCGGAGAATTCAGCGGTGAGCGATGAGACGAGAAAATCAACAAAGTCACGACGCAAGCCTTCCGGCAATTGCGACATGTCCATTTTGAATTCATCGGTGCGCTGGAAATGGCCCTTGTTCAAATCTGCGCGCAGATCGGCCATCATGGCATCCCATTCGGGGCGCACGGCTGAAATATCGAGACGATCCATCGCCTCGCAATCAGTTGTGTAGAAACGAGGGCTGAGGATGGTTTCCTCAAGAGCTGTTTTGACGGAAACATTGGCTCCGCCGCCTTCCATCGGAATCATGCTGCGCTCCCTGCGGAAAAGCCGATCTCATAAAGTTCGGTCAGTTCGAGATAGGACAGAACACGCGTTGTTGCGCGTGTGAAAGGTCCTGCGTGAATGATAGTGGCAGTGCACTTGAACGTGCCTTGTTCACCAAAGCCGATGCGGGTCGGTGCACCATGCACAATGACCTTGTCGCCGGGGCCCGGATCCATGCCTTCCAGCACGACATAGGCTTTCAAACTGTCAGGTGTCTGCGCAATCTCGACTGTGCAGGGAATATCATGCGTCTTGCGTGTCATGCCAATCATGGGATCGCCCTCCCTTGTTTGAGCAAATTTGCAAACAGGCCAGCATTGCTTGGCCCGAAGCTCTCAAGTTCAACCACACGTCCTGTCACGGGATCTGCAATGGTCAAACGTCCGTCGGCGTGACGCGCAAGGGAGAAACTCTCCTGCGAACCACCTTCTTGCGCGCGGCGATCACGGGCAAAGCCCCGCATCACACCGCGCAGGAACCCACCCTCGCCTGCCGCGTAATTGGCCACAATGCGACCTTCGTTCGTTTCGACGCGAACGCCGCCGGCAGGATTGTCGAGAAACCGCAGATCAACCTTTTCAACGATGGGCGATGGCGGGACGCGCGTCGCACCAAAATCCGTCGTGCGCGCAATGCCAGCGAACAAAGTCGCCAAGCCAGCCAGCAAAAGACCAGCTTGTGCTGCGCGTTTGGGAAAAGTCTGACCTGCGTAAATCTCGCTCATCTCATCCTCACGAAGCGAGAGCTGCGCCGCGCATCGGCTCTTCCGAGCTTTGCGGGATCACAACAGTTTTGGGCTGGACATAACCCGCCAAAGCACGGCCCAAAACATCGGCCGCCAAATGCGGATCAGGCAGAGCGCGCAACATGGGCTCAGGCTTGGCATAGCGCCAGGGTCGCGCATGCGGCCACAGCACGAGATAGCCAATCCGGCCATTATTGTTGAGGCTCAGCGCAATATCGCCGCTCTTATCGCTAAACTCTGCCAAAGAGGCGCCATCAATCCCTTCAAAAGGAATATTCAGCGTCACAGGCAAAGCCATGCCGATGCGCATCACCACACGACGATCAGTGATCGAATACATGGTGGTGCGAGCTGACAGAACCGCGATGACCAGCAAAATCACCACGGCGCCCAGCGCGAGAGGCGCGAGCGACAAAGTCGCATCGAAAATCTCACGCAGGGAACCGCCATCGAGCGTCGCCATGAAGCCACGCCATGCCATCAGCACAGCGAAATAGATCATCACAGCACGCAAACGAAACGCACGCATGGCCAGAGGACGCCAATGCGGCGCCCCCTGCCAGAGCAGACGTTCACCCGGCGGGAGATAATCCGGCAGACCCGGGATTGGCTCGATTTCGTGTTCGCTCACAGAATGGGCTCCTTGCGATCAGGTGTCGCGTAAAGCGTGCCACCACCGTAGAAGCCGCAGATTTTGTCTTCTTCGAGAAGCGTGACGCTGTCTGGATTTTTCGTGCGAGGGGCTTTGGCAAAATGCTTGCCCAGAACAGCGGCCACGCGCACTTCGCGCTTGGTGCCATCAATGCGCGAGAAATTCACGGGCAGCAGCACGGAACCCGAACCATCCGCCAAGGAAACTTCCAAATAGCGCGCAATATATTCAGAGCGATCGACCCAAACATCTTTGATCGTGCCGCCTGAGACACCATCATCGCCCTTCACATTCATGCCACGCGGATCAGGATCACGGCTTTCCAAATAAAAGCCGGTCGCCACACGCAGCGGCACAATTTTATGCACGCCTTCATGCGTCATATCTTCATGATCTGCGCGTTCTGCCCAAGCAGCCGGGCCCACACCATCGACCATTGGATCACCGGTTGGATCAAGCGGCGTGCCCGGATAATTGGACGCAGGTTTTGCTGCAATCGGACGATTGTCTGGGCGACCACCTTCAACAAGGAAGGTTTCGCCAGACGCCATGCGATAGGATTTTGAGGGCGGCGGCGCTGGATAACCAATCGCGGCCACTTTCGAATGCGGGTTTTCCGAAACCATCGGATAGCCTTCGCGCTTGTTCTCGCGATGCAGATACCAGATCAGTCCCGCAAAGAAGATCCAGAAGGCGTAAAGAAGGGCCGTAGCCAGGTCCACATTATAGCCGATCATCATAGCCAAATCTCCTTGATCAGCGGGGCATTTCGGCAAGGCCGAAACGGGTATCGCCACGGTCCGTCCGTGCATGACGCGCGAGCGGGCCAATGGCCACGAGGGTTAAAAACAACAACACAAGTTCGATCTGATAGACGGCGCCGTAACCGGTCCAGCTATCCGATAAAACGGAGCCAAGAGCTCCCTTCGCCGCAAGAGCACCAATGCCATCGCGGATCAACGCACCGAAGAACATGGCAGCACCGGCAGCACCCGCCTGCACACCGCCCCAAGCACCCAGCGCCAAACCATTGGCGCCCTGCTCTTCCAAACTCATCGCTGCCACCAAAGTGGCCACAGCAAAAAGACCACCGCCAAAACCAATCAGCGCAGCGCCAAGTTGAAAGAGAAAAGCCAGACCCATCGGTCCAGAAATGAGAACGAGAATGAAAGCGGGAAGGCCCAGCATCGCGCCATATCCCGCCAAGCGATAAGTATCGATGCCGCGACCCAACAAACGCGCCGCAAAAGCGTAAGCGCCAAGCGATCCACCCGCCAGAAGCGCTGTGAGTAACGTTGTGCGCGCGACTGAAAAATGCAGTACTTCGCCGCCATAAGGCTCGAGCACAATATCCTGCATAGAGAAAGCGGCCGTGCCGAGCGCGGTGGCGAATAGAAAACGCTTCGCGCCGCGAATGGAAATCAGCTTACGCCAATTTTCACCAAAGGTCGGATCTTCAGGCCGCTTTTCCTTACTGCGCGCAGGATTGCGGGCTTCCTGCTTCCAACCAGCAACGAAATTCAAAACCATTGTTGTGAGGGCAACGCCTTGCACCACTTGGATGAGTTTCACCGGATTAAAATCATCCAGCAACAAGCCAAAGGCCATAGATGCGCCAACCATGCCAATCAGCAACATGACATACATGAGTGCGACAACACGGGGGCGCTTATATTCAGGTGCAAGGTCAGCCGCCAAAGCCAGGCCCGCTGTCTGAACGGTTTGCGTGCCAGCGCCAATCAGCAAGAAAGCAGCCGCACTGGCCACATGACCGATCCACACGGGGCCATCCGTATCACCCGACATGATCAGCAAAGCGAAAGGCAAAATCGCAAAGCCACCAAAAGCAAACATCGTGCCCGCATAAAGATAGGGCACGCGCTTCCAGCCGAGATAGGATTTGTGAGTGTCAGATTTAAAGCCGATCAGCGGGCGCAGAGGCGCAACAATCATCGGCAAAGCAACCGCACCTGCCACCAACCAAGCGCTCAAACCAAGCTCAACAATCATGACGCGGTTCAATGTGCCAACCAGCAAGGCCATTGCCATGCCAACCGACACTTGAAACAGCGACAAGCGCAGTAATTTGGCGAGCGGCAGATCGGCTGTCGCCACATCAGCAAAGGGCAGGAATTGCATCCCGACCTTTTGCCAGACCTGAGCGAATTTTGGGCGCGTGCTCATCTTGTGACGACCTCCAGCCCTTGCGAAATATAAAAGCCGCGCGAGACGCGATGTGTGCGCCCTGCCCGCCAATCTTTCAGACCGGGCTCCAACGCAATGCCTTCAATCAAACGTTGTTCGGACACAGGAATGATGGCAGGAGAACGATCCCCACGCGGGAAGATTTTGCCAACTGTGTGCATCAGCGCCAAAGCACGCGTGCGCGGCGCAAAAGTCACCAGCATGGCGCGGCGGGTATTTTCTGCCAGACGCGCAAGCGCTGAAACGGCATCACTTGGGCCATAATGAATGAGCGCATCCATCGACACGACATAATCAAATGTGCCGAGCGCGGGGTCGATCATATCGCCGACGCGGAAATCAACGGAGCCCGGCCCCGCAATATGCGGTGTGCGTTCGCGCGCCAGATGAATGAGGTTTG
>CAWUNF010000151.1:0-4554 GCA_963923195.1 uncultured Hyphomicrobiales bacterium
GATGCGATTGAAACCATTTCTGAGGCTTTCGTGCTTTGGGATGCAGATAATCGCCTCGTCATGTGCAATTCGAAATTCCAAAGCCTGCATAATTTGCCCGCTGATGCAGCCATTGCCGGCACACCCTATGCTGATCTCATGGCCGCAGGCTCGTCACCCAATATTCAAGCGCAAATTCCGCTAGGCGCACGCCCCGTCTCTGGTGCGCGCACCTATGAAGCGCGCCTCACGGATGGTCGCTGGTTGCAGATCAACGAACGCCGCACCAAGGATGGCGGCTATGTCTCCGTCGGCACTGATATTAGCAAGCTTAAAATTCACGAAGAACGCCTGCTTGATTCTGAGCGACGCTTGATGGCGACCATTGCTGATTTGCGTAAATCACGCCAAACGCTCGAAACACAAGCCCAACAGCTCGCAGATCTGGCTGAAAAATATCTTGAGCAAAAGGCCGAAGCGGAAACTGCCAATCGTGCCAAGAGTGAGTTTTTGGGCAATATGAGCCATGAGCTGCGCACGCCGCTCAATGCCATTATCGGCTTTGCCGAAATGATGGAACATGAAACATTTGGTGCGCTGGGCTGCGCCAAATATGTCGATTACTCCGCCCATATTCGCGAAAGCGGGCAGCATTTGCTCGGCGTTATTTCTGATGTGCTCGACATGTCGCGGTTGGAATCTGGCAAAGTCACGCTGCATCCTGAAAAATTCGAAATTGATTCCGCTGTCTCGCGCGCGCTCGAGGCTTTGCGCATCGCGGCGCAGGAAAAGAACATTAAGCTGGAAGCCGAAAGCCTGCCCCATACGAAAATCTTTGCTGACCGCAATGCGATTGAAAAAGTCCTCGTCTCACTCTTGCGCAATTCGGTGAAATTCACACCCGAAGGTGGTCGCATTTCACTGCGCTCGCGCGTCGATGAAGATGAGCTTGTTCTTTATGTCGAAGATACGGGCGTGGGCATTGCGCCAGACATTCTGCCAAAACTCGGTCGCCCCTTCGAGCAAGTCGATTCACCTTTGGAAAATGGCAATAAGGGTTCGGGCCTTGGCCTCGCCATTGCTCGCTCGCTGATTGAATTGCATGGCGGCGCCATGACCATTCGCTCAAGCCTTGGTGCTGGCACGATTGTGCGCATTCGCTTGCCGCTCAATATGGCCCGCCCCGCACAGAGCGATCTGCGCGCTGCGAGCTGATCAGGCCTTTCCCAGCAGAGTTTCAAAAATGCCGCGCACCTGCGCGCGCGTTTCCGCCAGATTGCTTTCCAACAAGCGGAAATCGGGCAGATCAGCGGCCGCCGCAATGCGCCGCAAAACGCCCGCAGCCATTTGCGTGGGATCAAACGCGCCCTCTGTCGAGAGCCGGAACATTTGCATCAAAATCGTATAGAGCCGATGCGCAGACATCAGCCGCGCGCCCTGCTCTGCGCTGAGCAGGCCTTCCTGCATTGCGACACGCAAAATTTCTTCCGTCTCGACATGAACGATAGATGGTTTTTCATGCGCAAAATTCAGTGCCAAATATTGCGCGATGAATTCAATATCCATCATGCCGCCACGCACCAATTTCAAATCCCAAATATTGCTGTCGCCTTTTTCTTGCGCGATGAGCGCCCGCATCTCAGCCACGGATTTGCGCAAATCATCCGCAATACGCTGATGGCCGATGACGGCGGCGGCACCTTTCTCAAAATCAGCGCGCAAGCTCTCATCCCCAGCAATGGGGCGTGCGCGTGTCAGCGCCATATGTTCCCAAGTTTCGGCTTCGCTCAATTGATAATCAACAAAGCTCTTCCATTGTGTCGCGAGCGGGCCCTTGCCGCCTGATGGCCGCAAGCGCAAATCAACATCATAAAGACGTCCGCGCCGTGTCGCGACTGTCAGCGCAGAAACAAGACGCTGCGTGAGACGCGTATAATATTGCACAGCATGGAGCGGCTTGGCGCCATTTGACTCTGGATGATCCTCGTCAAAATCATAAATCAAGACGAGATCAAGATCAGATGTCGCCGTCATTTCACGCGAGCCGAGCTTGCCCAAACCAATAACCACACAGCGCCCACCGGGCACATGGCCATATTCAACAGCAAAAGCCTCTTCAACTTGCGCAAGCGAAGCACGGATCAAACTGGCAGCGAGGGCCGTATAAGCAGGCCCCGCGGCTTCAGGCGCAATCATGCCGGATAAAGTGCGCACGCCGATCAAAAAACTTTCTTCCAATAACATGTCGCGCGCATTGTCTAAAAATTCTTCCATACGCTCTGGCGGACGCATGATATTTTTGGCGCGCATATCATAATTGCTTTCATCAGACGCCGACGCCAATAATGCTGGATCAATGGCCGCATCCAAAACATGCGGGCGCTGAGCAACAACTTGAGCAAGGCGCGGCGCGCCCCCCAAAATATCGCCAAAGAGGTCACGCACCGCCGCATGGCTTTTCAAAATGGAGAAAAGCTCAACTGCGGCAGGCATACGCCCCAAAGCAGCATCAAAAGCAAACAAGGCAGAATCAGGATCACCACTACCTGCAAAAGATTCTAAAAGTGCTGGCACAAGTTCTGTCAAAACTTCGCGCGCGCGTGGCGATTGCACAGCCGAGCGACGACCAAAATGCCAACCACGAATGGTCTCGGCCGCAGCAGCGGGATCGGTAAAACCCATTTTTCGCAATGTGTCGAGCGTGTCAGGATCATCTGTCACGCCAGTGAAAACCAATGAGCCTGATTGTGTATCTAACCCCTGCGCATTTTCAAAGAGGCGCGCATAATGCGTCTCAACCTTGCGCATTTCTTTGATCAAAGCATCGGAGAATTTAGCAAGATTGGCAAAGCCACAAAAACGCGCAAAACGCTCCAATTGATCGGGATCAGATGGCAGACGCTGCGTTTGTTCATCGGCCAGCATTTGCAAGCGATGCTCAACCGTACGCAAAAAAGCATAGGCCTCGGTCAAATCCTTAACCGCTTGCTGCTCAACCCATCCATCGACGGAAAGCTCTTGCAACATGTCAAGTGTGCGCGCGCCGCGCAATTGCAGACGACGCCCGCCAAAAATCAATTGTTGTGTTTGGACGAAAAACTCAACCTCGCGAATGCCGCCGCGACCAAGTTTCACATCATGCCCTTCGACCTTCACTTCCGCATGGCCACGCACGGCATGAATCTGGCGCTTCATCGCGTGAATATCAGCAATAGCGGCATAGTCGAAATATTTGCGCCAGATGAATGGCGCAAGATCGGCAAGGAAACGCGTTCCAAGCGGCTTATCACCCGCCACAGGGCGGGCTTTGATGAGCGCCGCACGTTCCCAATTTTGCCCGAGATTTTCATAATAAGAAAAAGCGGCAGGCAGAGAAATCGCAACCGCCGTTGAGCCCGGATCAGGGCGCAAACGCAAATCAACGCGCAAAACATAACCATCACCGGTGCGCTCTTGCAACATGCGCGACAGCGCTTTGGTCATGCGCACAAATAGAGGACCGGGCTCAACATCCGCATTCAACGCGGGGGAATCTGGATCGAAGAAAACAACAAGATCAATGTCGCTCGAATAATTCAATTCACGCGCGCCATGTTTGCCAAGCGCGAGGACGACGACACCACAGCCCTCTTCCAGATCATCTGGATTGGCCAGTGTGATTTTTCCCGCATCCGCTGCCTCGCGAAGCTGAAAAGACAAAGCGCAAGACACCATGCAATCAGCAAAATCTGACAAAGCTTTGGTGACGGCAATCACATCCCAAAGCCCACCAATATCAGCCAGCGCGATCAACAAAGCAGCTTCCTGCTTGGCATGGCGCAAAGCTTCCATCACTTGCGCTTCATCAGTCGCCGCACGCGTATGCGCCCGCGCATCTCTCAAAATTTTCGCCAAAGCGACATCAGGCGCATCCCCTGCCAGTCGCGCAAGGCGTGGCGGATCACCTGAGGCCAAACGCCAGAGATAAGAGGAATGATCAGCCAGACCTTCCATCAAGGCACGAAAATTTTTCGCCGCCAACATCTCTGTTAAAGCAGGCTCGGCCAATAAATCCTCTAATTTGCGCCGGGCTGATTTCGCATCCGACAAGCGCGGGGCAGCTTTCACCGCCTTCCAAAGAGGTTCAGACATGAGACACCTGTTGAGATGTAAGCGGCAGCGCGAGCACCACGCGCAAGCCCGGCGCATGATCTTCAATGCGCAATTCGCCGCCATGTAATTTCAAAATCGCCTGCGCCATTGACAGGCCCAAGCCCGATCCGGGACGCGATCGTGACCCTTCCAACCGCACAAAACGATCTGTCACACGCGCACGGTCTGCCACAGCAATGCCCGCACCATGATCTGCAATAGAGATTTCGGCCATTGCACCAACAGGCTTGACTTGCGCAAGGATCTCGCGGGCCTGATCGGTCAAACCATATTTCAAAGCATTGTCGAGAAGATTGGCGAGCGCTTGGCCAATCAATTCGCGATTGGCGTGAATAGTGAGGCCTTCCTGCGCCTCAAGCTGAATAGAAGCGCCCTCTTCTTCTGCAAGCGGCTCATATAATTCGACCACATCGCGCAAAATAT
>CAWUNF010000152.1:0-4548 GCA_963923195.1 uncultured Hyphomicrobiales bacterium
ACCTCTGACTTTGCGCGATGGTCATCCTTGGTTGATTCCATGCCGCATCATGAACTGGCCGAAATGATCCTCGAGGAATCGGGCTATACTGATATGTGGCAGAAGGATCGCACGGCGGAAGCGGCGGGGCGTCTTGAAAATTTGAAAGAACTCGTCCGCTCGATGGAAGAATTCCCCGATATGGCGGCGTTTTTAGAGCATGTCTCACTTGTCATGGATGCGGATGCGCAAGGCGGTGGTGAGAAAGTGTCCATCATGACTTTGCATGCGGCCAAGGGTTTGGAATTTGAGACCGTCTTTCTGCCCGGTTGGGAAGAGGGCCTCTTTCCGCACCAGCGCTCATTGGATGAAAATGGCCGCGCAGGTCTCGAAGAAGAGCGTCGCCTTGCCTACGTTGGCATTACGCGCGCCAAGCGTCGCGCGAAAATTTATTTTGCGACCAATCGGCGTATTCATGGTCTGTGGCAATCCACCATTCCTTCGCGCTTTTTGGATGAACTGCCGCCAGCGCATGTTGAATTGGTGGAAGCACCCGGTGGCAATTATGGCGGCTATCAGCAATCGCGCTTTGCCACGATGGATACTTATGAGAGCTCTTATTCCACGCCCGGTTGGCAGCGTGCGCAATCGCGCCGCACAGATGATGCGCGCGGCAATATTCAAGATCGCGCACGGGAATGGGGTGGGGCTAGCCGCAAGCCGATGATGATTGAGGGCGAATTGGTCGCGAAAACATCCACTGTCTCTGGCTTCAGCAAAGGCGCGCGCGTCTTTCATATGAAGTTCGGCAATGGCACTGTGATGCTGGTCGATGGCAATAAGCTCACCGTCGAATTCGACAAGGCGGGCCGAAAAATGGTGCTTGAGAGTTTTGTGAGCGCGGTTTAACGCGGCCCATTTCTGGATTGCCGCGTCGGCGCTTGCGCCTCCTCGCAATGACAACCCTGAGGCTACATCTCCTCGCTCGTCATTGCGAGCGTGAGCCGAAGCCATCCAGTCTACCTCCTCCGACACACCGGCTTTTCCGCCACACAAGCAAAGCCCGGTGTGGAACATTGCGCCTCATCACCCGGCGTCTTGCGAATGCAAATCTGACATGCATTGCTCCATTCAAGGCAGGTCAAATCCTGCGCGCCAAAGGCCGCCACATGGGGCTCATCGGGCGGCGGCAGGGTCGGTGCTTTGGGCTCATCCGCAAGGGCTGAGGCCGACAAAAGCAAGAGCAGGGCAAGGCGCGTGATCATGTTTGGAGCATAGGCCGCTCTCGTGCTAATCGGAAGCCATGCTAGAAGGACTGCCCCCCAATAATGCCGCCCATATGCTGCGCCTCGTCACCGAGGAGGAGCCCGCGCGCCAGATCGCAGATGCGATTGTTGAAATGTTCGATCCGACGGAGACGGCGGCTTCCGCCTTCGAGCTGGAGCCGAATATGCGCGATTGGAATCCAAGTGTCGGGCCTTGGGTGGTGGAGGCTTATTTTTCCGAAGAGCCAGATCACGAGTTTCTGCAAAGCTTGATCGCGGGCATTGCCGGCGCCGATGTCGCGGCGCGCGTTGAATATGATCGCGTGGCCGAGCAGGATTGGGTGAAAAACGCTTTGGAAGGTTTGGTGCCTGTTACTGCTGGCCGCTTCCTCGTTCATGGCTCGCATGATCGCAATCGCCCGCGCACCAATGAGATTGCGCTTGAGATTGAAGCAGCCCTTGCCTTTGGCACGGGTCATCACGGCACGACGCGCGGATGTCTTCTGATGTTGGATGCTGTCTTGAAACAGCGTCGTCCGCGCAATGTGCTCGATGTTGGCACTGGCACGGGCGTTCTGGCACTTGCTGCCGCGCGTTATCTGCGCACGAAAGTTGCGGCAGGCGATATTGATCCGATCTCGGTTGAAGCCACGCGCTCCAATGCGCAGCTCAATGGCGCAACACCGTGGATCCGTCCTGTCGTTGCGCGCGGCACGCAGCATCCAGCTCTGCGCAATGGCGGGCCTTATGATCTCATCTTTGCCAATATTCTCTCAAAGCCCTTGCGCATGTTGGCGCCAGAAATTGCGCGCCTCAGCGATACAGGGGGTGAGTTGATCCTCTCAGGCCTTCTCTATCGTGATGTGCCGGGCGTTTTGTCAGCCTATGCCGCGCAGGGTTTTGCGTTGAAGCGCAAATTGCATCTTGAAGGTTGGGCGACATTGCTCATGGCGCGCGGTGGTGCTGGCCCGCGCCCCTTATATGAGCAGCCCTATGTTTGAAGCACATTTCCAATCTTTTACGGAAAGCGCGGACCCTTCACATGGCAAAGCGCGTCTTGCGTCTTTGCGCAAGGAATTAAAAGCGCAGGGCCTTGATGGTTTCATCGTGCCGCGCGCTGATGAACAGCAGAATGAATATGTGCCAGCCCATGCGGAGCGCCTTTCATGGCTCACTGGTTTTACGGGCTCGGCAGGCACAGCCATTATTCTGTTGAAGAAGGCCGCTGTCTTTGTTGATGGTCGCTACACATTGCAAGTGGGCGAGCAGATTGATGTCAAAATCTTTACGCCTGTGGCGCTGGCTGATTTTTCGCCTGAGACATGGCTTGAGCGCCATGTCACCAAAGGTGCTTTGATTGGATATGACCCCGCGCTCCATACACGCGCGCAGGTGAGGCGCCTTGCTGCGGCTGTTGAGCGCAATGGTGCAGAATTGATTGCGGTGAAGCGCAATCCGCTTGATGCGGTTTGGGCGGATCGCCCGCAAGCCCCACATGCGCCCATCTGCTTGCATCCCAAAAAATTTGCAGGTGAAGAGGCTACAAAGAAAATTGCCCGCATTGAAAAGTCTTTGTCAGGCGTGGCCGGTCTGCTTCTGTCAGATCCACATTCGGTCGCTTGGGCATTCAATATTCGTGGGAACGATGTGGCGCATACGCCGTTGCCGCTTGTCTTTGCTTTGATTGTGAAAGGTCGCAAGCCGCGTCTTTATGTTGATGCGCAAAAATGTGACGCCAAGACAAAAGCGGCTTTGACCAAAGTGACCGTTTTGCGCGCATCTGATGATTTGATGCGTGATTTGCGTGAGGCGGGTGAAGAGGGCCTGTCTTTGCGCTTTGATTCCGTAACGGCATCGGAAAAAATCATCCGCGCTTTGGAAGATGCAGGCGGCGTGGCTGATGTTGGCACTGATCCTGTTGCGCTGATGAAGGCGCGCAAAAATGCAACGGAATTGGCAGGTGCACGTGCCGCGCATGTGCGTGATGGCGTGGCAATGGTGCGCTTTTTGAGCTGGCTCTCGGAAGCTGTGCCATCTGGCCGCGTGAGCGAGATTGATGCAGTTGCAGCACTCGAAACATTCCGCCGTGAAACGGGCGTGCTGAAAGATATTTCTTTCCCGACCATTTCAGGGGCCGGGCCGAATGGGGCAATTGTTCATTATCGCGTGAGCGAGCGCACAGATCGCAAGATCGGCAAGGGCTTTTTTCTGATTGATTCTGGCGCGCAATATGAAGATGGCACGACCGATATTACGCGCACCATTTGCTTCGGCAAGCCGACAGCCGCGATGCGCGATCATTATACGCGTGTCTTGAAGGGGCATATTGCCATTGCGCGCGCGAGCTTTCCCAAAGGCACGACGGGCGCGCAGATTGATGCCTTGGCCCGTATCTCGCTTTGGGAAGCGGGGCTTGATTATGATCATGGCACGGGCCACGGCGTGGGCTCTTATTTGTCTGTGCATGAAGGGCCGCAGCGCATTTCAAAAGTCTCACATGTTGCGCTTGAGCCCGGCATGATTTTGTCGAATGAGCCGGGCTTTTACAAAGCGGGCGCTTATGGCATCCGCCTTGAAAACCTCATTGCGGTGAAAGAAGCCACGATCAAAGGCGCTGATCGCCCCATGTTTGATTTTGAAACATTGACGCTCGTGCCTTTCGACACATCATGTCTGGAGCGGCTCTTGCTCAATCGTTTTGAAGTCGCATGGATCAATGATTATCACGCGCGCGTTTACAAAGCACTTGCGCCCCATCTTGATCGCAAGACGAAAGCTTGGCTTAAAAAAGCAACAGAAAAAGTTTAGCCAACGCGCGCCAGCCATTCATCTTCGCTGATGACTTCAATGCCAAGCTCGGTGGCCTTATCGAGTTTGGAGCCAGCGCCTGGTCCTGCCACCACAAGATCGGTCTTTTTCGACACAGAGCCCGAGACTTTTGCGCCTAATCGTTCGGCTTGGGCTTTGGCTTCGTCGCGCGTCATTTTTTCCAATGAGCCGGTGAAGACAATCGTCTTGCCAGCAACAGGTGAAGATGTCTGCACCTCTTCCATCGGCTCGGGTGTGACTTCGCTCAACAAAGCATCGAGCTGATCTTCATTATGCTTTTCGGCAAAGAAATCCGCGACTGCTTCGGCCACGACATCGCCGACGCCTTCAATGGCATTGAGTTCAGCGCGTGCCTCTGAAGCGGGATCGGTTGCGGCTCGCGCTATCTTTCGCAAAGCCTCAAACGAACCGAAATGGCGTGCCAAACGCTTGGCATTGGTTTCGCCGACATGGCGAATGCCGAGTGCAAAAATGA
>CAWUNF010000153.1:0-4541 GCA_963923195.1 uncultured Hyphomicrobiales bacterium
GCCCGGCTGACCATCAAGAATATCGCGGAGTGATTTATTGCCCTGCTTCTCAATCTCATCTTGTGTGATGACAGTCACAGACGAACCGATCTGCTGGATCGACATCGGGATGCGATTGGGTGTGATGACGAGATCGGGGGATTTTTCCTGCGCTTGAACAGGCAGGACATAAAGAGCAACACCGGCCAAAATGGCGGCGCGCAAAGCACGCTTGGACATCAGATCCTCCAACCGACCCACCGTCGGTTTTGTAGGGTTTCAACGAGGACCTGGCCGGTATCCTGACTTCGGCGGCATATGGATCTGGCCTTCCCAGCTTTTCGCCAGTGACCAGAACCGACCGCTTGACAGTTGCGGGGGCAGTGCGGCGCTAACCGACTTCCCGTTTAACCCCGGCTTCATCCGGGGCACCCGATCCGACCCGCACCGTAGCGAGCAAGGCTCTGGAGCGGAAGAGTAAAAAATCAAACGTCCCTGATTCTTTATGCTGACATCACGCAAGAAAAAGGCCGGGCTTTCACCCGGCCTTCTGCTTAAGCCTAAGCCAATTTGGTTTTCTGAACGCGCCCGCTGGCCTCCACAAACCAGCGCTCGCTATCCAAGGGCTTGCCCGCCAAACGACGGGTGATCCACTCGGCTTGCATGATCCGGGGATCAGGACCGTTCGACACAGAAGGCCCACGCAAAGAATGACGTGAATCTTGATAAATCACGAGCTGCTTGGGGCCACCCAAAGCTTTGGTGAAAGCTTCTGTATGTTCGAGCGGACACAGTTCATCTGACTCGCCCGCCGCAATCAAGAAAGGCACTTTGATTTTTCCAGCAAAGCCATGCCAGTCGATTGTCTTGCGGAATTTTTCAAATTCCGCTTCATCAACAATGCCCGACATAAACATGAAGCGCTTTTTAAATGTTGGCGAGGCTTCATCAAAAATGGCAGTGCCGCCGGGATCATAACATGTGCCCGTCACAGCACAGGCTTTGAATGTCGGCTCTTCTGAAATCATCGCCGCTGAGAAGAAAGAACCAAAGCTTGAACCTGTTGCTGCAACACGGTTGATATCAACTTCAGGCCTGCCCCGCAGCCATTTCGCGACTTCCTTGCCCGTCTCTGCCCAGCCTTTCACATCTACGAAAATACCGCGCAATGGTGTTTCCCAATAGCCGGGGCCTTCAATAGCGAGCACCGCATATTTGCGATCCATCCAGCCATCGGCATAAAGCGAGACAGAGCGCTCTTTAAATCCATCCATGCCCGGCACTGCGACAATGACGGGCAGCTTTTGCCCCGGTTGATAGCCCGGTGGAAGATGGAAAATCGCGGGCAAAGATTTACCGCGATAGGGAATTTCAACCCATTCAATCTTATGATCTGCAAGTGCCATATATTTGGTGAAATTCTCGCGCTTCTTGTCATTGTTGCGACGAAGCCGTGCGCCATGTTCTTCCACGCCCCACATGGCGGTCGCCCAATAGGCGGCTGCAATATAATAATTGTCGCGCGCAGGAATAAGCTCTTCTGCTTTTTCATGTTCAAGGGCGAGCGCTTCGCGCTTGCGTGCCAAAGCTTCCATCGCAGGGACGATGTCGGCATATTTTTTCACGCGCTGACGCCAAGTCGCCATATCATCTTGAATGGCCAGACCACAGGCGCGCAGCAATGTGCTGGTATGGCCTTGGTCCCAATCAATCCCATTGGCTTGAATAATATTATCGAGCACCCAGCGCTGATCTTCAAAGCGCTTCATTTTGGGCTCACCGACGGGAATCACACCATCGGTGGCATGGGCCGCGCTGGTCAGACCAGCGGCAGCGGCAAGTGGAATCGAACGCAAAAATTGGCGACGTAACATGCGGATCCTCCCCAGACTTTTGTTGTCTCCGGCGTGAACCGCAGCGCCGGGATAGCTGAAGCCTAACAAGAAGCTTGCCGCCCGGGATAGACGCCCTTCGTCTTAAGCGCCCTTGCTTTCAGACCCCCCGGCTGCTCAACTTAGGGGCATTGAAGCGGCACAAGACCGCGACTGGGAGGATGCATATGGCTTTGCTGAACAGGCTCGCCGCTGGCGTGGCGGCTTTTTCATATCTGGCTTTGGCAATGGGCGGCGCGGGAGCGCAGTCGGTGGAAGATTTTTACAAATCCAAACCACTCACCATTGTCGTAGGTGTGCCCACAGGTGGTGGCTATGATCTCATTGCCCGCCTGCTCTCGCGCCACATGCCGCGCCATATTCCGGGCAACCCCACCCCCATTGTGCAAAATATGCCGGGTTCCGGCAGCGTGGTTGCCTCTGGCTATCTTTATTCTGTTGCGCCGAAAGATGGCTCAGTCATCGGCACATTGGCGCGTATTGCTTTGATTGAGCCCCTGTTCACATCGCAAAAATATGACAGCACCAAACTCACAGCGATTGGCAGCGTGTCCAAAGATATTAGCACCTGCATTTCGTGGAAGACGGCGAAAGTGAAAAACTGGGATGACATGATGACCAAGGAATTCATCGCATCCGGACAGGCAACTGGTGCAGACCCAGATGCTTTCGCCAATATGATCCGTCATTTGTTCAATGCACCGATTAAACTTGTCACCGGCTATCCCGGCACGAATGAACAGGCGCTTTCGATGGAGCGCGGCGAGACAGAAGGCTATTGCGGCGTGTCTTATTCGACCATCAAAACACGCTATACAAAATGGCTGGATGAAGGCTCGATCAATATCATCGTGCAAAATGCCGTTGAGAAACATCCTGATCTGCCGAATGTGCCGCTCATCACAGACAAGGCGAAAGATGCCGAACACTTGCAAATCATTCGCTTGATCGTTGCCACACAAAATATGGCGCGACCCTTCTTTGCCCCACCCGGTATTCCAGCCGATCGCGCGGCGGCTTTGCGCAAAGCATTTGATGCCACGATGAAAGATGCGGAATTTTTGGCAGAAGCCGACAAGATGAAAGTCGAAGTGACGCCGATGAATGGGGATGAAGTAAACGGGCTCTTGAAAGAGCTTTACGCCACGCCCAAGGCTGCTGTGGAGAAAGCCGCTAAGGCTATGGCGCCCTGACAAGGGATTTCTTCTCTTCTCCGGGCTCAGAAAGAAAAAATCATCTCAAGGCGGCGGGGTTCTCCGGCCGCCCTTTTCTTTAAAATTCTCAGATCAGGCTCATGATCTGGGGACCATGCGTGACGATGATCGGTAAATATATGTGGCATTTCGCCTTTGCGGCGGGCCTCACCTTATTCGTGCTTCTGACGAGCCTTGCCACGCGCTAAATCAACTGCGCTTTGCGCGCGAAGATGTGGATGCCGCACTCGAAGATTTGGGTGAGGCTTTTGATATTGAGCGCGATGATCTCGACCATTTGTTAGAACGTGTGGCATTGCAGGCGCTCTCACGCCGCGCCAACCATCCGCTTTGCGCCGATATCATGTCGCATGATTTGATCACCATTCATCCAGACGCCTCTCCCGATGAGGCGCAACGCCTGTTGATCGACCATCATGTGCGCACTTTGCCCGTGCTTGATTCCAACGGCCGCTTGCTGGGTAGCATTGGCCTGCGGGAAGCGGCACAAAAGGCCTTGCATGTGCGCGATGTGATGCGCGCAGCTTTGACAGCGCGTGCTGATACGCCTGCTATTGATCTGCTCGCACCGCTCACAAATGGCGTGACTCATGCGGTGGTCATCACCAATGAACAGGGCTATGCCGAAGGTCTCGTCACACAAACAGATTTGCTCACAGCCCTGACGCGCGATTTGCGCAAGGCGGCCTAAAGCAAGGCCAATATTAAGGCCAAGACCAGACGAAGAGCGGCTCCATCCATGTTGGGAGTTCGAGAATGTCACGCACATGATCGATCGACATGGACAAAAGAACAGCGCCAAGCAGGGAGACAATAGTTCCCAAAATCATGCGCGAGTCGAAAATCTCATATTCCCGATTGAGCATATAGCTAAACACCAAGCGGAAGACGAGCGACAGGCGCTGAATGGGCGAGACCACAGACACGGGCGCAAAAGACAAAGCAATATAGCGCAGCAATTGCGAGACGCCGACGAAAAAGCCAGCCCAACAAAACCACTTGGCTGCCTCGCCTGAAATTTCTGACACATGTTTCACTTTGCCCAAGAGCGGAATGGCAATCAGCACAACAATGGAAGCTGCGACATAAGAGACAAGACCGCCTGCAATACTTGCGTGCCAGCTCACATGTTCCAAAGCCATGCGCACAAGAATGGGGCTTGTGCCATAGGCGGATGCCGCCAAAAGCGAAAAGACATAGCCTTCAATATAATTGGGCGTGAAAGCGAGTTTTTGTCCGCCCGCCGCTTTGGCTGCGCCCTTCTTTTCAACCGTCAGCAAAGGCCCCGCCAGAATGAGCGCAATGCCAAGCACTTTCATCACGGTGAGCTTTTCACCCAAAAGCGTAACAGCCAAAACAAGGGCAAAGAGAACAGATGTTTCCATCAATGGGCCAGAGAGATTGGCACCAATGGCTTTCACTGCGCGGTAATTACAATAGCGACCGAACACGAAAT
>CAWUNF010000154.1:0-4539 GCA_963923195.1 uncultured Hyphomicrobiales bacterium
TCTCTTCGCCGTTCGGCCCTCTTGCATAAGGTGCCCTACTACACCACTCTAGCAGGGGCGATTGCTGCCGCGCAGGGCGTGAAGGCCTATAAGGGTGGCGATCTTGAGGTCCGCGCGTTGCAGGACTATTTCAACTGACGAGAGGCGGGCGGCTTCGCTCCCCCTCGTTTTCCTGAATTCCCGCAGTTCGGGAGGCCGGGTTTCGGCCTCGCGGACGGGGATTCTTTGTGTTCGGAAAGATTAAGGCTATGGACAAGATCCCCATGACCGCCCCCGGCTATGCCGCTCTGGAAGAAGAGCTGCGTCGCCGCCAGCAGGAAGAGCGTCCGCGCATCATCCAAGCAATTGCTGAAGCGCGTTCGCACGGCGACCTGTCCGAAAACGCGGAATATCACGCCGCTAAGGAATCGCAGTCGCTGAACGAAGGCCGCATTGCGGAGCTGGAAGATAAGCTCGCGCGCGCCGAAGTGATCGACGTGTCCAAGCTCTCTGGCAATACGATTAAGTTTGGCGCCACCGTCACCCTCATTGATGAGGATACGGAAGAAGAAAAGGCCTATCAAATTGTCGGCGAAAGCGAAGCGGATGTGAAGCTTGGCAAAGTGTCCATCACCTCGCCTCTCGCGCGCGCCTTGATCAGCAAGAAGGTCGGCGACACGGTGGAAGTGAATACGCCGGGAGGCGGCAAGAGCTACGAAATCACGGCTATCGCTTTCAAGTGAGCATGATGCTTCCGAGCGGCACGCGTGCTTGGATTTTGCAATCAGGCAAAATCGGGCATGAGGTGAATTGCATGGGCGTGGCGCATGAGCTTGGCCTTGAGCCAGAGATGCGCCGCGTGAATGCGCGGCCCTTCTTTGAATTTTTCGCGCCTTGGGGCCCGATTGATCCGCGCGACAATCCGAACAATCCCTTGTCGCCTTTGCATGGCACGCCGCCCGATATTGTCTTTTCATCTGGCCGCACGACCGTGCCCTATCTGCGCGCGATTAAAAAGCTGTCGCTTGGGCGCACCTTCACCGTCTTTCTGCAAGATCCGCGTGTGGGCACGGGTGCTGCTGATATGATCTGGGTGCCAGAGCATGATCGCCTGCGCGGGGAGAATGTGCTGGTCACGCTCACATCGCCGCACCATATGCGCCCATCGGTGCTGGAAGCTGCGCGCAACAATCCTGATCCACGTTTGGCGCATCTGCCGCGCCCGCGCATCGGCATGGTTTTGGGCGGGCCGAGCGGCGCGCATCGTTATGAGGCGTCTGATATTGAAGCGCTCTGCGCGATTGCGCGTGAGATTTTAGCAAGCGGCCAAGGCCTCATGGTGACGCCATCCCGCCGCACGCCCCCCGAATTGATCAGCGCATTACGAGCGAGTGTTCAAGAAAGTGGCTCTGCCGCAAGCGCTTTCATCTGGGATGGTGAGGGCGACAATCCTTATGCGCAAATTCTGGCACTGGCCGAAGCGCTTGTTGTGACGGCTGATAGCGTCAATATGGTCGGCGAAGCAGCTTCCACCGGCGCGCCTGTCTTTATTTACGAGCCGACAGGTGGGGCTGATAAAATGTCAGGCTTTCTGGGGCGGTTGGAAGCAACGGGTGCTTTGCGTCTTTTGCCCAAAGAGCGCGCGCCAGATTGGTCCCGCACGCGCTGGTCTTATCCGCCGGTCGATGCCACGGGTTTGATCGCCGATGAAGTGGTGAAGAGGTATCGCAGCTTCAGGGGCATTTAAGCATCGTCCTTGCGAGACGATCTTACACGCGCACTGTTGCGTCTGGATAAGACAATTGCTCGCGCGCGCGCCAATCATGCGTCACATAATTCAAAATGACCGATTTGCGCTCACCTTGAATATTGCGCTTTTCAAAACCATGCCACGTATTGTCGCCCGGCACGAAAATCATCGCCGTATTGCGCTTGAAGGGCGAGCGGCCGAAATGCTTGTCTTCGGATGAATAAATATCCGTGCCGAGATCTTCATGGCCCGGGCCTTCCGACAGATAGATCAGGCAGGTGAATTTTTTGACGCCCAAATCTGTGTGTGGCTGCAGCCAGAAACCATCCGTGTCGACGGCATATTCGAGACGCAGAAACGTATCATCAATCGGCGCGCCAAGCTGCTTGTGAATGGCGTCGGTGACGTCCTTCGACTGCAAAGCTTCCGCGACTTTGCGCATCACCGGGAAACGCGCCATCTGGTCCTTGTCGAAATAGGAGCGCTGGTCATTGTGCAATTCGCGCTTGCCCGACACGCCTGCGAGCGAAGGCGCTGAGATCGGCAGGGTCGCGAGTTCGTCAGCGACAGCCTTCGGGAAAACATTGTCGATCAGCCAGTGGCGATAGGGCGCCTCGAAGACCTGGCGCGCATTGATGCTCGCAACGACGCTGGCGATAATATCTGCGGTGGTGACCGCGCTCGTATCTGGCATGGGAGGATCTGCCTCTAGGGGTCAGGGGCGGAAGGCCCCGAATTTGGCCGCACACTAGTGCCGCCCCCGCCGACGGGCAAGCTTTTGCTGATCATCTCCTCGCGACACAATGCCCTCCGGACCAAGGTCGTATGGCCTGTGGTCAAAGGCCGCGCCAGCCTTGCAGCCAGTGCATGTCATTCTTATACCTGAAGGCCTGATCCGAGGGGGCACTTCCTGCCCCGAAAATGGCCGCTCAGGCCTCACGAAACCGCAATACTCAGAGATTTCACGATGGCTTCCACCGCCCCTCAGCATGCGCGCATGATTATTATTGGCTCAGGTCCGGCCGGCTATACGACGGCGATCTATGCAGCCCGCGCGATGCTCAAACCCATGCTGATCTCCGGCTTTGAGCCCGGCGGCCAGTTGATGATCACAACCGATGTCGAAAATTACCCGGGCTTTGCTGATCCCATCCAAGGCCCGTGGCTGATGGAGCAGATGCGCCAGCAGGCTGAACATGTCGGCACCAATATGGTCTCCGACCATATCACCAAGGTGGATCTCTCGCGCCGTCCCTTCACGCTGTGGGGCGATAGCGGCACGGTCTATACGGCCGACACGCTCGTCATTGCGACAGGCGCCAAGGCCAAATGGCTTGGTCTGCCCTCCGAAGATAAGTTCAAGGGCTTTGGTGTTTCGGCTTGCGCCACCTGCGATGGCTTCTTCTATCGCGGCAAAGAAGTGATGGTGGTGGGCGGCGGCAATTCTGCGGTTGAAGAAGCGCTTTATCTCTCGCATCTCGCCTCGAAAGTCACAGTCGTGCATCGTCGTGACTCGTTCAAAGCCGAGCGCATTTTGCAGGAACGTCTGTTCAAGACGCCGAATGTGGAAATTGTCTGGGACAGCGCCATTGATGAAATCTGCGGTGACACAACGCCGCTAGGCGTCACCCATGTGAAGCTGAAAAATGTGAAGACGGGTGCGATCACCGAGCGACCAGTGCATGGCGTCTTTGTGGCGATTGGTCATGAGCCAGCATCACAACTCTTTGCAGGTCAGGTTGAGATCAAGCCGAACGGCTATATCAAGACCGCGCCAGATTCGACGCAGACCAGCGTGCCGGGTGTCTATGCGGCTGGCGATGTGACGGATGATATTTATCGCCAAGCCGTCACAGCCGCAGGCATGGGTTGCATGGCAGCGCTTGAAGCTGAGCGTTGGTTGGCGGCTCAGCAGCACGCACAAGCGGCTGAATAAAGCGAAAGGACAAGCCCGTGGATTGGGACAAGCTGCGCATTTTTCATGCGGCTGCCGAAGCGGGCTCTTTCACGCACGCAGGTGACACTTTGGGCTTGAGCCAATCGGCGGTGAGCCGACAGGTGAGTGCGCTTGAGCAAGATTTGCACGTGCCTTTGTTTCATCGCCATGCGCGCGGCTTGATCCTCACCGAACAGGGTGAGGTGCTCTATCGCACGGTGAAAGACGTCTGGCAGAAGTTAGACGCCACGCGGATGCGTCTGTCCGACAATCGCGAGCGCCCGCACGGATTGTTGCGTGTGACGACGACGGTTGGTGTTGGCACGGAATGGCTGACGCCGCGCATTGCTGAATTTTTGGAAATGTATCCCGATATTGAACTCAATCTGATCTTGTCAGATGATGAATTGGATATTGGCATGCGTGAGGCGGATGTGGCGCTGCGTGTGCGCGAACCGCAACAGCCTGATCTCATCCGCCGGCGTTTGTTTACAATGCATTTTCATGCCTATGCCGCAGCCAGTTATTTGAAGCGCTATGGCCAGCCCAAAGTGCTAGATGATCTCGATAAGCATCGCATTTTGACTTATGGCGCATCTTCGGCCCATTACCTGACGAATATTAATTCGCTGCAATATGCCGGCCGCGCTGCGCGCTCACCACGCCCGTCCACCATGACGTGCAATAATATTCCAGCATTGCGGCGCGCAGTGGAAGCGGGAGCAGGTGTTGCGGTTTTGCCCGATTATCTTGTTGGGCCTGATTCATCACTCGTGCGCATTCTGCCGGAAGCCGACATGCCAGAGCTTGATTGCTATCTGGTCTATCCAGAAGAATTAAAAAGTGTTGCGCGTATTCAAGTCTTCCGCGACTT
>CAWUNF010000155.1:0-4506 GCA_963923195.1 uncultured Hyphomicrobiales bacterium
ATTGCTAGACCCCCACCCCTAACCCCTCCCCTCAAGGGGGAGGGAGTTTTGGTTGCGCGCGCCATCCAGTCCCCCCCTTGATGGGAGGGCTGGGGTGACAGGAACTGGCAGGGGAGAGAGCAGGCAGCCCATTGACTCCCCGACCAAAAAGGGTTTTTGATAAGAACAAATCATGAACAAAGGCTTATCACCGATGTCGGCCACCGGCAGCTCGGACAGGATCCGCTTTCTCCGCGAAACGCTCGCGGGGCTCGAACAGGCCCAAGGGGGACATGCGCCCCCGGCGCCTTCCTCTCACCTGCCCTTTGGGGCTGCGGGCTGCGCTTGCGCGCTCGACCGGGCGCTGGGCGGGGTCTTTTCTGGCGCGCTTTATGAAGCCGCGCCTGCCCGCATGGGCGACCATGCTGCGGCCTGCGGCTTTGCTTTGGCGCTGAGCTTACGGCTCACAGCCTCCACACAAGCACCGCTCATTTTCATCAGCGATGAATTATCCACCCGCGAAACGGGCGCGCCCTATGGATTGGGCTTGGCCGCCTATGGGGTCGATCTCACGCGCTTTCTTTATGTGCGCACGATAGGTGGCGCCGATTTGCTCTGGGCTTTGGAAGAATCTCTGCGCGCCAAAGCAGCGGCCTGCGTCATTGCTGATCTTGGTTCTGCTGCGCGTGCTTTTGATTTGGTTGCCGCGCGGCGCATCACACTTGCAGCACGTATGAGCGGCACATCTGCCGTGCTCATTCACCCGCCTGCCGCCTTCACACAACCGATGGCACAAAATGGCGCGCGTATGCGCTTTGAAATTCGCGCTGCGCGTTCCAGCGAGCCCAATAGCACACGCCGCCCCGTGCCTGACAAAACGCATATTGCTCTGCGCTTCGCCAAGCCCGGCATTGAGGCGGGCAAAATGCGCGGCCTCGACACGCAAAATTTCAAAACCCTCATTTGGGATCATGAATATGGCCACTTCCGCGACACTTTATCTCTCGCTCTACCTGCCCTTTCTACCGCTGGAACGCAGCGCGCTCGCGCCTGATCTCGCCAAACCGCGCGCCGCCCTCAGAAAAGAAAAAGGCGCGCAGCGGCTCTTTTGTCTCGACCCTGTGGCGCAGCGCTTCGGCTTGCAAAAAGGCATGTCGCTGACAGATGCACGCGCCATTGCGCCCGATCTTTTATGCATCGATCATGATGAACAGACCTATCAAAAGAAACTCATCGCTTTGGTTGATTGGTGTCGGCGTTTCACGCCACTCGCCGCATTGGATGCACCCGATGGTGTGATGCTTGATGTGACTGGCGTGACGCATTTGTTTGGCGGCGTGCCGGCTTTGATGCGCGAAATGGAAACGCGTCTCGCCCGGCTTGGGATCACCGGCATCACGGCTGTGGCAGCCACACCGGAAGCGGCATGGGCCTTAGCGCGTTTCAGCAAGACGAAAATCGCCCCCGATGATGCCAAAGCTTTGCAGCGTCTGCTGTCACCTTTGCCCGCGGCAGCTTTGCGGCTTGATGATGAGACCTGCGTTGCGCTGGCGCGTGCAGGATTAAAACAAATCGGCGATATTCACATGCGCCCACGCGCACCCATTGCAGCGCGTTTTGGTGCAAAACTTTTCGCGCGTCTGGATGGCCTGTTGGGACTTGCCAAAAATCCCATCTCGCCGCGCTTTGAAGCCCCGACCTATATGGCTGAGCGTCGCTTTGCAGATGGCATTGCCACGCGCCCCCATATTGAAGAGACAATTGCAGCGCTCGCCCATGATCTTTGCGCCATGTTGGAGCGTCATGGCGAAGGCGCGCGACGCCTTTGCGCGACGCTCTTTCGTGTCGATGGCGCGGTGCGCCATATTCATGCCGGCACCAGTCGCCCTGTGCGCGATGTGAAAAGCATCGCGCGTCTCTTTCATGAGCGTTTGGAAGCAGCGGGCAAAACGCGCGATGAAGACCCGCTCGACATTGGCTATGGTTTCGATGTCATTCGTTTGGCCGTCACGGCCGCTGATGCGCTCGACCCCACACAAAATGTGTTGCAACAAACCGATACGCAGGCGCGTGACCAACAAGAGCGCGAAGCGCGCATGTCTGATCTGATTGATCGCTTAAGTGCGCGATTGGGCGCGCGGCGCGTCTTGCATTTTCATGAAGCAGATGACCATTGGCCGGAATATGCCATTGTCGCGCGATCTGCTGCGCGCGGTGCGCCCAAATCTTTTTCATATCCCGTGCAGCTTGTGCCTGATCGCCCTCTGCGTCTGTTTGAACGCCCCGAACCGGTTGAGGCCATTGCATCTGTGCCAGATGGCCCCCCCATTCGTTTTCGCTGGCGCCGCCTCATGCATGAAGTCAGCGCTTTTGAAGGGCCTGAGCGCATAGCCCCGCAATGGTGGAAACAAGAAGCCTCCACACTCACGCGCGATTATTTCCGCATTGAAGATCAAAATGGCACACGCTTTTGGCTGTTTCGCGAAGGGCTTTATGCGACTGAGACCGCGCGACCTAAATGGTATGTGCATGGATTATTCGCGTGATGCTGCATGATTGCACGACCCCCACCCCGCTCTGCATCGAAATCGGCTTTTGCCGATTTCGACATATCATGCGCAAGTCGGGCAAGCCCGACTTGCGTGCAGAGTCGCCCTCCCCTCAAGGGGGAGGGAGTTTGCCTACATCAGCATCGCAACTCGCCATCATCATTGCACGCTGCATCAAGTCCCCCTCCCCCTTGAGGGGAGGGGTTAGGGGTGGGGGTCGCGCAATCTCCGAAGTAAAATCAAATGAGCTACGCTGAATTTGCTGTCACCACCAATTTCTCTTTTCTGCGGGGGGCATCGCATCCTGAAGAAATGGTGGCGCGTGCGGCAGAACTTGGCCTCAGCGGCATTGGCATTGCCGATCGCAACACGCTGGCAGGTGTGGTGCGCGCCCATACTTATGCGCGCGACAATCAAGAGAAAATGGGCGGCTTGCGGCTTGCCATTGGCGCGCGGCTCGTCTTTGCCGATGGCACGCCAGATATTCTGGCTTACCCGCAAAATCGCGCGGCCTATGCAAGGCTGTCACGCCTGCTCACATGCGGCAATCTGCGCGGCTCAAAGGGACATTGCATTTTGCATTTGGATGATCTCTTGGATCATGCGGAAGGCCTGCAACTGGCTCTCATGCCCGGCCCCTGCCCGGATGAGACCATTACCAAACTCAAACATTCTGCACCGCAACGGCTTTGGATTGCAGCCCATATGACTTATGGGCGCGCCATGCGGCGCGATATGCTCGCCCGATTTGATTTGGCCGCGCGCCATCGCCTGCCGCTCCTCGCCACCAATGATGTGCATATGCATCGCATCGAGCGTCGCCCCTTGGCGGATATTCTCACCTGCACGCGCGAGGGCGTGACGATGGAAACAGCAGGCCGCAGACTTGCCGTCAATGCCGAGCGCCACCTCAAACCCAGCCGCGAAATGGCGCGCATTTTTCGCGAAGCGCCTGACGCCATCAGCGAGACGCAGCGCTTTCTCAACGGCCTCACTTTTTCGCTCGATGAATTGGCCTATGAATATCCAGATGAATTGCGCGAAGGTTTTGCAAGCGAGCAAGACGCACTTGAGCATTTTGCATGGGAGGGCGCGCGCTTTCGCTATCCAGAGGGCGTGCCAGAGGCGATTGCCGCCACCATTCGCCACGAACTCAAGCTTGTCGCAGACATGCGCTATGCCGCTTATTTTCTCACCGTTCATGACATTGTGCGCTTTGCGCGCTCAAAGGGCATTCTGTGTCAGGGCCGTGGCTCAGCAGCCAATTCGACTGTTTGCTTTTGTCTCGGCATTACAGAAGTTGACCCCACCAAACATGATCTTCTCTTTGAGCGTTTCATTTCACCCGAGCGCAAAGAGCCACCCGATATTGATGTCGATTTTGAACATGAGCGGCGCGAAGAAGTCATGCAATATATTTATGCGCGCTATGGCCGCTTGCGCGCAGGTCTGACAGCAACCGTCATTTCTTATCGCACACGCTCAGCCCTTCGTGATGTCGCCAAGGCTTTTGGTTTTTCTGAAGATGCGATTGCTGCTTTTTCTGGCGCCATTTGGGGCTGGTGGTCGGGCGAGGTGGATGAAAAGGAAGTCCGCCGCTTAGGTTTTGATCCACATGAGCCGCGCCTGCGCCGCACTTTAGAATTGGCGGCAGAATTAAAAACATTTCCACGCCATCTCTCGCAACATACGGGCGGCTTTGTCATCACCCGCGAGCGTTTGGATGATGTTGTGCCCGTGGCTCATGCGGCGATGGAAGATCGCACAACAATTGAATGGGATAAGGATGACCTCGATGCGCTGGGCATTTTGAAAATTGATGTTTTGGCGTTGGGCATGTTGTCATGTTTGCGCAAAGGGCTTGATCTTTTGCGCGATCATTATGGACGCGATCTGACGCTGGCCACAATTCCTTCAGAAGAAGCTTGCGTTTATGAGATGATTTCGCGCGCCGATACGATTGGCGTCTTTCAAATTG
>CAWUNF010000156.1:0-4470 GCA_963923195.1 uncultured Hyphomicrobiales bacterium
CGGTCCCGCCCCGCTCACTCAGCACGGAAATTGTGCGCCCGATCTGCGCCTCTAGATGGGCGTGCAAGGCCGCCTCACCCTTTTCGCGCAGAGCTTTGGCGCGCGCTTTGATGATCGGACCCGCGAGCTGTGGCATCCGCGCCGCCGGTGTGCCGGGACGCGGCGAATAAGGGAAGACATGGAGATGGGTGAGGCCACATTCCTCGACCAAAGCGAGTGTGGCGGCAAACATATCTTCCGTCTCGGTGGGAAAGCCCGCGATAAAATCTGCGCCAAAGACGATCTCAGGACGCAAGGCACGCACCTGCTGACAAAAAGCAATCGCATCAGCGCGCGCATGGCGACGCTTCATGCGCTTGAGGATCATGTCATCACCCGATTGCAAGGACAGATGCAGATGCGGCATGAAACGTGGCTCATGGGCAATCACGTCAAACAAATGCTCATCGGCTTCAATGCAATCAATGGAAGAGACACGTAGCCGCTCCAAATGTGGCACGGCTTTCAAAATCTGCTTGACCAGCCAGCCAAAAGAGGGCGTGCCGGGAAGATCATGCCCCCAAGAGGTGATATCAACGCCGGTGAGCACCGCTTCGCGATAGCCATTGGCGCAGAGTTTGCGGATTTGTTCGACCACATCACCAGCAGGCGCTGAGCGGGAATTACCGCGTCCATAAGGAATGATGCAAAATGTGCAGCGATGATCGCAGCCATTTTGGACTTCAACAAAAGCGCGTGTGTGACCCTCGATGGAATCAACCGCGCCCGCGACAAAATGATGAGCTGTTTCATCCAGCGCAAAAATATCATTGACCTTGGCAACGCCCTCTTGCGCAAACGCCCGCCAAATATCAGGCTTAGCTTTATCCGCATTGCCAATCACGGCGGCCACTTCCGGCATGGCGTTAAAGCTTGTGGGATCAATTTGCGCGGCACAGCCTGTCACTACCAAACGCGCGTCAGGATTTTCTCTGGCTGCGCGACGAATGGCTTGGCGCGCTTGGCGCACGGCTTCTTCCGTCACAGCGCATGTGTTGAAAACAATCGTCGGCTGAAAACTCGATGCTTCCGCTGCACGACGCACAGCCTCTGATTCCACCGCATTCAGGCGGCAACCAAAGGTGATGACATCGACCTTGCTCACGGCCTTTGCCTTTTAAAAAAGGGCTGCGGAGAAATGATCCTGAAATTCCAATTCCACAGGACCACGCATCAGCACATGATTGTCAGATTGACGCCAATCAATGAAAAGATCCCCGCCCGGCAGCGTGATTTTGACCTTGCGCTCGGTCAGGCCCAGACGCGCCGCTGCCACAGCCGTGGCGCAAGCCGCTGATCCGCAAGCTTGCGTCAATCCGACCCCGCGCTCCCAAACTTTCAACATCACATGATCGCGCGAGACGATATGGGCGAGTGAAATATTGGCGCGCTCTGGAAACATGGGATGATGCTCGAGCCTCACACCACATGTCTCAAGCCCATAGGCCTGCACATCATCAACAAAGAAAATAGCGTGCGGATTGCCCATATTGACCGCTGAAAACTGCGTCAAAGCGGGCACATCAAAATCAAGCGTGACCGCGCGCGTGTCAGCCTTGACATCTGACAGAGGAATTTGCGCGGCCTCGAGCAAAGGCGCGCCCATATCAACGCTAAAATCCCAAGTGCCTTCGCGCCGACATTCCAATGTTCCGCGAATGGTCTCCACAAAGATCACATCACGGGAATCATTTTGCATGAGCAGCCAAGCAACACAGCGCGTGCCATTGCCGCAGGCACCAGATTCACTGCCATCATTATTGAGGATGCGCACAAAGGCTTCCGTGCCTGGCGACACCGGATCATGCAGCACCATGAGCTGGTCATAGGCAAGTTTGGGCGCGCGATGAATCGCACGCGCCTCCTCCGGCGACACTTTGAGCGCCGTGCCGCGCAGATCCAGAACGATGATTTCATTGCCGAGCCCGTTCATCTTGAAAAAGGGTCGGCCGTTGAGCGCGCTCATAATGCCTCGAAACTTGCCAGATTGACGCGCTTATAGGCGCAAAAGCTGGTGACGGCCAGAGACGCAAGGTCAGAGGTGAACCGTCACCCCATCTTGCGCGTTACTAAAAGAGACACGCCCATCACGAAAATGCGTCAAACACTTTTATCTCCTTGGCAGGTGGGGCCTCTTCGCCTCATATGGAGCAATAAGTGATTTGCCGGATCTGGAGCCGGACCCATGCCCTTTTTCACCCTCCCTTCCCTTGCCCGCGCCGCCTGTCTCGGCCTGCTGATGGCATTTGCCGCCCCAGCGCTTGCTCAGGTGAATGATGGCCGCTCGGTGGGCGATGCCTCGACCGGACAGGCCATCGACCTCACGGCACGCCCCGCGCTTGTGCTGGCGGGCTCTGCCGAATGGGAAGAAGGCTTTACCCGGCTCAACAAAGCCTTTGCCGATTTGCGCACAGCGATGGATCGCGCCAATCTGAAGCCAAGTGGCCGCCCGCTCGCCGTCTTTGTCGATACAGATGATCAGGGTTTTAAATTCCAAGCGATGATTCCGCTGGAAGCAGCCCCGGCTGCGACCCCCTCTTTCCCCGCACCCATCAAATTGGGGGAAACGCCCTCCGGCAAAACGATGAAATTCGAACATCGCAGCGCCTATGACGATATTGATTCCACTTATGAGGCGATTACCGCCTATCTCGATGAAAAGGGCATTGAAGCCAAGCCCATGTTCATTGAACAATATCTCAATGATGTGACCTCAGCAGATGATACATCTCTGCAAGTCGATATTTATGTTTTCGTAAAATAGCCGGAGACCCATCAGGAATTGCCACCGCTCAACGACGAGCCTTCTGTTCACAGCGAACAGCCAAACCATCAAATTGCAGCCCTGCCTTGGCGACATGGTAAAAAGGGTTTGGAAATTCTGCTCGTCTCATCACGCGAGACCAAGCGCTGGGTCATTCCTAAAGGTTGGCCCATGAAAAATAAAAAGCCATATGCAGCGGCCGCCCAAGAAGCCAAAGAAGAAGCGGGCCTTCTTGGCAAGATTATCAAAGAACCAATCGGCCATTTTCACTATGTGAAAAATTTACGCGATGGCACGGCGGTTCTATGCTGTGTTGATGTTTTTCCTCTGCAAGTTCAAAAACAACGCAAAAGCTGGCCTGAACGCGCCCAACGCATCACACGCTGGTTTCCGCTTGAAGAAGCAGCCTCCTTGGTGCGTGAGCCAGAATTATCTGCATTGATGCGCGCTTTCACGCCTCCGATGGCGGAAAAGACGAAAGCTGCCTGAATTTAAAAGCGCGGTGCAGAAAGCGCTGCGGCATGCAGCTCTTTGGCAACGGGCGTGAAGCGATCAGCCTCGCCATCATAGACCAGCAAGCGACCATCCATCACGCCGAAATAAGCACCATGAACTTTCAACTTGCCGCGTTCTTCCAAAGTGCGGATGCAGGGGAAGGTGCGCAAATTGGCAAGACTTTGCTTGATGGATTCAAGCGCCAATTTTTCAAGATAATCGGGACCCGCAGGCACCGGGGCAGGACCAAGTTTTTCAGCAGATGGGGCCATGAGGCGAATCCAACTGCCAATGAAATCGCCCGGCGATAAAGGCGCGTGAAAAGGATCGGCTTGAAATTCCGAAAAAGCGCGCACGCCGCCGCACTGTGCATGGCCCATGACAACAATATGCTCCACACGCAAAGCCATAACGCCAAATTCAAGCGCGGCTGATGTGCCGTGATAATCATCATCGGGCGCATAAGGCGGCACCAGATTAGCAACATTGCGCACAACAAAAATTTCGCCGGGTCCCGCATCAAAAATCACTTCGGGCGCGACACGTGAATCGCAGCAACCAATCATCATGATGCGCGGCTTCTGCCCCTTCTCCGCCAATTCACGATAGCGCGCTTGCTCGCCAGAAAAACGACCGGAGACGAAGGCTTCATAGCCCTCGACCAATTTTGTCGGAAAGGCATGGGCTTTGGCAGTGGCGGTCATGATCAGGCTTTCTCCCCGACTTATGGACAGACTTGGAAGATGCGGGGCTCAACCCCCTCCTAAACCCGGACGCCCGCCCCCTCAAGCCGCTCTTGACCCAAGGAAGCATGGCCAAGTGAGGGTGTCCTTGTTTATGCTGCACTGCAATGACACCTTCGGAGGCCTTGCCCATGATCCGCCCGCGCCGCAGCGCCCTCTATATGCCTGGCTCCAATGCCCGGGCTTTGGAAAAGGCCCGCACCCTCGCCGCCGATGCGATTCTGCTGGATTTGGAAGATTCGGTTGCTCCTGAGCAGAAGGAACTCGCCCGCGCACAAGTCTGTGGGGCGGTGAAAGAGGGGGGCTTTGGCACGCGCGAGGTCGTGATCCGCACCAATGGGCTGGAAACCGATTGGGGCAAGGCTGATCTGGCTGCCGCAGCCGCTGTTGGGCCAGATGCCATTCTCCTGCCCAAAGTTTCTCACCCCG
>CAWUNF010000157.1:0-4465 GCA_963923195.1 uncultured Hyphomicrobiales bacterium
TGCGTCGTCTGGCCATTCAAGCAGCCAGTGGTGGTGCACATGGTGAGGCCAATGCAGCACCTGCCCATCGCCTGACGATGAGCGGAGGTGCAGAATGAATATCGCGCATGTCGGTTTCATCATTGCCGCTTATGCTCTTTGCATTGTCGTCGTGGGTGGTTTGATCTTGGCCACTTGGCTTGATCATCGTCGCTTAAAGCGCGATCTCGCAGATTTGGGCGATCGTCGCGGGAGCGATGCGTGATGAACGAGACAAAGCCGCGCCGCATTCCGTGGCTTGCCATTCTGCCGCTGGCATTCTTTGCCGCACTCGCAGGCCTTTTTCTCGTACGACTCTATAGCGGGGATCCGCAAAAATTGCCGTCTGCTTTGATTGGCAAGAAAGCGCCCGCTTTCACTTTGCCGGCCGTGGATGGCATGGCAGGCGGCTTTGCCGATGCCGATCTTGCGAAAGGCAAAGTCTCGCTCGTCAATGTTTTTGCTTCCTGGTGCGTGCCTTGCCGCGATGAACACCCTTTGCTCATGCAAATGGCCAAGGATGAAAAGCTGAAGTCACTCGGCGTGAAGCTCTACGGATTGAATTACAAAGATGAACCTGCCAATGCGCGCGGTTTCGTTACGCAATATGGCAATCCTTATGATGTGATTGGAGCGGATCGCTCAGGCCGCACCGGCATTGATTGGGGCGTTTATGGCGTGCCGGAAACTTTTGTTCTGCGCGGCGATGGCACAATTGCTTATAAGCATATTGGCCCGATCACCGCTGAAAGCTTGCGCGACAAGCTGATGCCCGCCATTGAAGCGGCCGCCAAATAAAATTTAGACCTGCGCGTCGTCTTTCTTCTCATATTTCATAATGAGCGGCACTTGCGCCAAAGCAAAGACAATGGTGATGGGCATGGTTCCAAATGTTTTGAACAAAGCCCAGACATCTTCCGACTGCGTGCGCCAGACAATCTCATTCAGCCCTGCCAGCACATAGAAGAAAAGGCCCCAGCGCAAAGTGAGTTTGCGCCAGCCTTCATCGGTCAAATGCAAGGCACTATCGAGCACGATGGGAAGCAAAAGCTTTTTGAAAAAAAGCGCGCCCAGCAAAGCCGAGCCAAAAATCACATTCACAATGGTTGGCTTGACTTTGATGAAAGTGGAATCTTGGAAGTAAAGCGTCAGTGCTCCAAAAAAGAGCACGGCAACCGCCGTCACCATTGGCATGACCGGCAGGTGGCGCGTCAAAATCCAAGAGGCGATCAATGAGGCCACAACACCGACCATTAAAACAGCGGTCGCGGTCATAATGCCGAATTTGAAATTCGTCACCAGAAACAGAACGAGTGGCCCCATTTCCAAGACAAGTTTCAGCAAGGGATTTTGCGCGCGTTTGCGCACCATTGTCGGCAGAGCTTTTGTTTCAGACGTGTCGTTCATGAAAATTCCGATTAGGCGTCCAAGCCTGCAATGGCACGCGCAAATTCGCGCGCCGTAAAGGGTTCGAGATCGTCAGCCTGTTCGCCAACGCCAATATAATGCACGGGCAGTTTGAATTTCTCGGCAATGGCCACAAGAATGCCACCACGCGCTGTGCCATCAAGCTTGGTCATCACAAGCCCCGTGACGCCCGCGACTTTGCCGAAAATTTCAACTTGCGACAAAGCATTTTGACCCACTGTCGCATCGAGCACGAGCAAGACAGCATGGGGCGCGTCTTCATCCACCTTCTTCATCACGCGCACGACTTTTTCAAGCTCGGCCATGAGTTCGGTGCGATTTTGCAAACGCCCGGCCGTATCCATCAAGAGAATATCGGCTTGCGCCGCGCGCGCTTGATTGATCGCATCAAAAGCCAGACCCGCCGCATCTGCACCTTGATCGCGCGCAACAACATCTGAACCTGTGCGCGCGCCCCAAATTTTCAATTGCTCAATGGCTGCCGCGCGGAATGTATCGCCCGCCGCCAAAACAACCTTTTTGCCCTCGCGCGTGAAATTGGTCGCAAGCTTGCCAATCGTCGTTGTCTTGCCCGAGCCATTCACGCCAACAACGAGAATGATGAAAGGTTTTTTCGTCTCATCAATGGCAATAGGCGCAGCAACGGGGCCAAGCACGCTTTCAATCTCGCTGGCCAGCACGTGTTTGACTTCGTCAGGTTCAATATCTTTGTCGAAACGGCCTTTGCTCACCGCCTCGCGGATGCGCGTTGCCATCGACACGCCAAGATCAGCTTGGATGAGGATGTCTTCGAGATCATCCAACATGGCAGCATCAAGCCGCCGCTTGGTGAAAATATCCGCTATGCCTTGGCCAATGGCGGATGAGGAGCGCGACAGGCCCGACGACAGGCGCTCCCACCAGCTCTTTTTGGGAGCTGGCGCTTCAGCGGGCGCAGGCGCCTCATCACCGCGGCCAAAGAGCCGACCGAAGAGGCCGGGCTTTTGCGCCTTGGGGGAATTATTGTCGTCGCTCGCCATCAGGTCCCGAATGTGCCAGTGAAGCGCAGCAAAGGTGCGGCGCCCATCCTTGAAGCCCTCGCAATAGCCTTTTCGCGCGCTGATCGGAAGAGAAGAACGGTGACCCCAGACGAGATCCTTGCCCGGCTCCTGCATCGTGACGGGCTGATCCTCATCATCGACAAGCCGGCTGGCATTGCCGTGCATCGCGGCCCCAAGGGCGGACCGAGCCTTGAGGATTGGTTCGACACTTTGCGCTTCGGCCTGCCCCGCCTGCCCGCACTCGCCCATCGGCTCGATCGCGACACATCAGGCTGCCTTGTGCTCGGCCGTCATCGCAAAGCGCTGGAGAGCGTCGGCAATCTCTTCAAACAGGGCAAGGTCGGCAAAACCTATTGGGCGGTCGTGGAAGGGGGCCCAGCCGAAGAAGATGGCCTCATCGATCTGCCGCTTGGCCGTTTGGATGCAGGGCGCGGTTGGTGGATGAAGGTTGATCCGCTTGCCGGTCAGCCCTCCAAAACGCGCTGGCGCGTTAAGGGGCGCGGCGCGCATGAGGGCAAGAAAATTGCCTGGATTGAATTTAATCCCCTGACGGGGCGCACCCATCAATTGCGCGTCCATTCCTCATCGGTGGGTTGGCCGATTGTTGGCGATCCGATTTATGGAAGTGCGGGGCGTGACAGCGTGCTGCCTTTGCACTTGCACGCGCGACACATTGCGCTGCCGCTCTCAAACAACAAGCCTGCGATTGAAGCAACAGCGCCCGTGCCGGAGCATATGCGGGCGCTGCTGCAAGCTTGCGGATTTACTGAGCCTTAATATTGCCTTTGCGAATGGCATCCGTCCAACGCGCGGCTTCTTTCTGTGTGAAAGCACCCAATGCCTCTGGCGTATTCTGACCAGCGCCCGGCAATTCGGAAGCCAGATCTTCAATGCGCTTGCGCAATTCCGCATCCTTATAAGCAGCCGCCATTGTGCTCACGAGTTTGGTGCGCACATTGGCGGGCAGGCCTGCGGGCGCATACATAGCCGTTGCCGCTGTCACTTCAAAACCCGGCAAGCCAGCTTCAGCAGAGGTTGGAATTTCTGGCAGGCCGGGGAAGCGCGAGCCCTGTGCCACAGCAAAAACTTTCACTGTGCCGCCCTTATATTGGCCCATCATATTGAGGCCTTGGTCGCACATGAAATCCAGCGTACCGGCAACAAGATCATTCAGCGCGGGACCTGTGCCGCGATAAGGCACGTGGACAATATCTGTGCCCGTCTGCTGACCAAAAAGAACGCAAGCCAAATGCGTGGCTGAACCTGCACCGGCTGAGCCATAATTCAGCTTGCCCGGATTGGCTTTGGCATAAGCGATAAATTCTTTCAGATCATTTGCAGGGAAATTTTTGCGCGTCACAATATAATGCGCGGCGAAAGCCAGCGTGCCAATCGGCTCGAAATTTTTAACTGGATCATATTGCGTGGATGGATAAAGAGCTGGACCCGCGACATGCGGGGCCACATTATGCACGAAGAGCGTATAGCCATCTGGCGTTGACCGCGCAGCACGCACTGCACCTGTCGTGCCACCTGCGCCTGCAACATTTTCAATGACAAATTGCTGGCCCATTTGGCGCGAAAAATATTCGCCAAAAATACGCGCGGCGACATCCGTCGGGCCACCAGCAGCAAAAGGCACAATCACAGTGATGGGCTTTGTCGGATAATCCTGCGCCAAAGCGGGGGCGGCAATAAAAAGGCCGCAGGCAAGCGCCATAAGGCTGCGAAACTTCATCACGTTCCTCCAAACCATTTTTCGACACCGCAGAGGCGGGCCGCTGGGACAGGATGCTAGAGCTTCAGCGCCATGCTGCAAGCACGACCTCTGGCGCATGGGGCGCCTTGCGGGTCACTTATCCGCGAGAAGGAGGCGTGCGCCATCATGGCCGATGACGCGGGCTGCAAATAAATCGCCCGCCGGCCGATCTGGCGTGGCAACAGGCGGCCATAGATTGGAATCGCGCACAGGTTGCACA
>CAWUNF010000158.1:0-4449 GCA_963923195.1 uncultured Hyphomicrobiales bacterium
CGAAATTTTTGAATTCTTCAAAGCTCGGCGCAGCAGGTGAGAGCAACACGACGCCATCTTTCGGCACATGCGCGAAAGCTTGCACCACAGCCTCTGCCACTTTGTGGGCATCAACAAGCGTGAATGATGCGCCGCGCTTTTGCAAAGCTTCGCGCAGGCGAACGCCTGTCACAGGCAGCAGAATGAGCGCGGTGATTTTCGCGCGCATCAAAGCGTCCGCCAGTTCGTCATATTCCTGTCCGCGATCTGAACCACCCGCGATCAACACGATCTCGCGTGTGGCATAAGCGGCAAGCGCTGCGAGTGTGGCTTGCGGCACGGTCGAGATGGAATCATCCACGCAGGTGATGCCGCGCGCGACAAATTCTTCAAGGCGATGGGCAAGCTGTTCAAAGCCCTTCATATCCACGCGCTCGCGCAAGCCTTTCACGCCAGCCTGTTCGGCGGCAGTGCAGGCGGCTGCGAGATTGGCGATGTTATGCGCGCCGCGCAGGGCGAAATTCGTGACGGGCACTTCGCGGGGCCCAAAGAAAAGCTTGCCGCTTTTCTCGTGGAAGCCGCTCTCCTCATTAAACCATGTGAGATTGGCGCGGCTCTTCACGCGCGCAAACACTTCCTGATGCGCGCGATTGGCAATGGCATGAGTTTTTGTGTCGCGAAAGATATTCAGCTTGTCGCGATAATAGGGCTCAACGCCACCATGCCAGGGCGCATGTTCGGGATAGAGATTGGTGAGCACGCCAATATCAGCGCCATGATTGAAATCGGCGAGCTGATAAGAGGAGAGTTCAAAGACCGTCCAATCGCGCGCGGGCTTTTCATTGAGGGCCGCCACGCCGACATTGCCCAAGAGCTTGGCCTCAAAGCCA
The DNA here is from genome assembly GCA_963923195.1 of uncultured Hyphomicrobiales bacterium. GTDB lineage: Bacteria > Pseudomonadota > Alphaproteobacteria > Rhizobiales > Beijerinckiaceae > Terripilifer. The sequence continues at coordinate 870 of CAWUNF010000158.1, forward strand.
CCTTGAACAAGCAAATGATGGATGAGGCGTGAGACCGTGCTCTTACCCTTCGTGCCCGTCACCGCAATCGTGCGCGCTTCAGGATGCGCTTCAAACCAGAGGTTTGTGCCGGAGGTAAAGCGCGTGCCTTTGGTTTTCGCTTCCGTAATTTCGGGACGATAGAGAGAAATGCCAGGGCTTTTCACAACAAGTGAAAAGCGTCCCGACTGCAATGCTGATTGCGCAGCTTCGCCGGTGAGCACTTCAACGCCGTCCGGTACATCCGCGAGCGGCGTGTCATTCAAAATAACGAGCGTCAGATCAGGACGCGTTTTGCGCAAATGATCAAAGGCGGCTTGACCTTCGCGACCATATCCCCAAATCGCTGCTTCAGAGGAAGCCATTGAGCATCTCCTCATAGCGCTTGGGCACAAAATGCTGCGGCGATGGTGTCATCAGATCAGCCCACACATCTTGCACATTCGGCATCAGCGGCTTCAGGCGGGGGCTAAGTGTGCGCACGAGCTTGGCGTCTTTCCACTCGGGCTTGTCAGCCAGCATCAAAAGTGCGGCGCCAGATTCTGCCAGTTCGCCGACACATTCCCACGGCTTGTGACCCGACAGCCCCATCAATTCTTCATAGCCGGTGAGCTGGCTTTCGTCTTCGAGCAAATTGCCGTCAAAGATGCACTCGATACGCTCGCGCGGCATATGATTGGCGAGCATCAAAAAGGTGAAGCGGCATTTCGGACAATCGCGGCACCAGCGCTTGGGCTCTTCTTTCGGGCGCAATTGAAAGGCACGATTGCAGCTCGTGAAAGCGCTGTCATAGAGGCTCGTGCGCGACATGAGCGCTGCAATATGAGCTTCTGAAAGCGGGCGCAGCAGCGAGAAGTAAGAGAGCTGCGTATCAATATAGCGCGCGACATAATCGGCGAGCGCTGTTTCCATGCCGCTGGTTTTCGAGAACTGATGATTGATCTCGCGGCCATTGCGCGACAGATTGCCTTGGTCTGCCGAGCGCTCATTCGACAAGATCACTGCATCAAAGCCATGCACGAAAGAAGCGGCAATGGCGATGAAAGAGACAATGGCCGTGATCGGCACATGGCCGTTGAGCGCGCCTTGTTCATTCAATGCAAAGAGCTGTTCATCCAAGCGCCGCTCAACACGAATGAAGGGCAGGCCAGAGGCAGAAGCGCAATCAAGGATCGGCTTTTTGGGGTTCACCGCAAAAAGCACCATCGGCTCTTTGGCGGCTTTCAAAATTTCAGTTGAGACGAGAGAATCCTTGCCGCCACCAATCAACACAGCAGAGCGGCGCGCGAGAGGCGCAGCTTGCGCTTGCGGCCGCGGTGCGCTGCCTGTGCCAAAATTCACATGGCCTGCAATGGTGACATTGTTGCGCACGCCAAATTCGCCAAGTCCATCGACATAGAGCTCTTGGAAGAAGCGGCACTGGCCTTCATCCGGGCTCAAGCCAGAGAAGCTGATCTCGGGGGGCAGAAAGGCTTTGTAATAGGAGACGCCTGCGACCAGCGTGAGCGCTTCCAAAGCTGCCTCGAATCCGGGCCGCATCGGCGAGCCTGGTGCGGGCAGGGGGGCGTTGAAGACGATGGTCTCGGTAAAGCTAAAGGGGCCAGCCTGATAGCGCAGATCGACCTCGCCAGCCCCGTCCCGGGTCGTAAACCCCTGAAAGGTGAAGCGGGTCGGCCATGTCGAGCGGTCGGGCGAAAGGCGTGTCATGCTTTGCCGATATAGCATAAGGAGCGCCAATCGAAGCCCCTTCGGTTGACTTGGGGGGTGCCACCCCCTAGAAACCGCCCGTCCGGACCGCTTGCGAGCCCGGATATGACGCACCCGTGGCCTCTCCCCCGCTTTAGGTAGAGAGACCTGTCGGCCCCTTGGGGCAGAGGAGGGCGCGTTCCTCCATAAAGCCGGAGGGACGCGGATTTGGACGTCGCTTCTGGCCGCTTGGCCAGTTGAAGCGCGCGTTCTGCCGTTCCCGATGGCTTCGTTTGTTAGAAGTTGATCAGAGGAACCGCGATGACGAAGCGCGCAGAATCCAAGTATAAAATTGACCGCCGTATGGGCCAGAACATCTGGGGCCGTCCGAAGTCACCTGTGAACCGTCGTGAATATGGCCCCGGCCAGCACGGCCAGCGCCGCAAGGGCAAGCTCTCCGACTTCGGCACGCAGTTGCGCGCCAAGCAGAAGCTCAAGGGCTATTACGCCAACATCTCCGAAAAGCAGTTCCGCCGCTATTATCAAGAAGCGGTGCGCATGAAGGGCGACGCCGGTGACAATCTCATCGGTCTGCTCGAGCGCCGTCTCGATGCGGTTGTCTACCGCGCCAAATTCGCACCGACGCCCTTTGCTGCGCGTCAGTTCGTGAACCACGGCCACGTCAAGGTGAACGGCCGCCGCGTGAACATTTCTTCCTATCAGGTCCGCGTCGGCGATCTGATCGAGGTGAAGGAAGCCTCCAAGCAGCTCGCCATCGTTCTGGAATCGGTGGCGCTCGCTGAGCGTGACGTGCCGGATTATTACGAAGTCGATCATTCCAAGATGACGGCCAAAGTGACCCGCATCCCGCTGCCGTCGGATGTGCCCTATCCGGTCGTGATGGAACCGAATCTGGTGATCGAATTCTATTCGCGCTGATTTCTTTTTCAGCCACACGACTTGCAAAGGGCGGCCTTCGGGTCGCCCTTTTTTGCATTGCGGCGGGCCACGCCCTTGGTCGTACTTGTCTGCCCGCGCCGCCCGTGCCTTGATGCCCCATAAAATAAAATAAGGGGGGCAGGCGTGGCAGGTTTCATCCTCAACGGGGAGAAGCGCAGCGTGGAGGCAGATGAATCTGTTCCGCTGCTTTGGATCATTCGCGAAACTTTGGGCCTGACCGGCACGAAATTCGGCTGCGGTGTCGCGCAATGCGGCGCCTGCACCATTCATGTGGATGGTGAGCCTGCACGCGCTTGCGTCACCACCTTGGGACAGGTCGAGGGACGCCAAGTCACAACCATTGAAGGCCTGTCGAAGAACGGCCAGCACCCGCTGCAAAAAGCATGGATCGCCGAACAGGCGCCGCAATGTGGCTATTGCCAATCCGGCCAGATCATGAGCGCGGCCGCGCTTCTGGCGAAAACACCCAAGCCCGATCGCAAACAGATTGTCGAACATATGAACGGCAATATCTGCCGCTGCGGCACATATCACCGCATCATTGCCGCCATTGAGCGCGCGGCACGGGAGGGCTGAGCATGACAATGTCGCAATCTTCTCTCTCCACCACGCGCCGCAATTTTTTGCATGGCGCAGGTGCGCTCACTTTGGCTTGGTCGCTGCGCGCAGATGATGTCGCCGCACAAAGCCATGCATCCTCTTTCGCGCCCAATGTTTGGCTGACCATTGCACCCGATGGCACCATCACCATCATGTCGCCTGCCGCAGAAATGGGGCAGGGCACGATGACCGCTCTGCCCGTGATCATTGCCGAAGAATTGGATGCCGATTGGAACAAGGTGCGCGTGGTGCCAGCACCTTTGGATGCCAAGAAATATGGCAATCCTTATTATGGCAATTCGCTTGCTTATGCCTC
>CAWUNF010000159.1:0-4444 GCA_963923195.1 uncultured Hyphomicrobiales bacterium
TGCGCTTCGCACCATAGAAATGCGAAGTAAAGGTCAGGCCATACACGCAGCAAGCCGACCCTGAGAGGATTGTTGCTGTGCGGCGCATCCGCAGCCCCACACGCAGCGAGCCAAAGGCCGGACACATGCTTTGCGGCTGGTCATGCGGACCTTTGGGATAATCTTGTGCGAGACGATCCAACAGCTCGCTCTTCCCCGCAGCTTCCGCTGCGCGGCGCATCTCATCTGCTCCGGCGTGGCAGCCAGAGAGATTTTCGATTTTGCCGGGCGAGATGATTTCGTTCATCGCTTACACCGTGTCGTAGACGACTTCGAGGGACGGCTTTTGCGTGATCACGCCACCGCACATGTCTTCAGGCGTGGCAGGATCCAGCACGACATCGCGGCCAACGGTTTCGCTTGCAAAGAGACCGAGCAAACCATCTTGCGTGAGAGGTTTCGGGCGCACCGGTGGCGCATCAGCGACATTCTGCGCAAGCGCTTCAAACAAAGCGCCCCATTGGCCATCAGGCTTGCCGATGATTTCGTAATTGGCGCTCTTGCGACGGATATCTTCATCCGCCGGGATCGCAGCAAGCACGGGAATGCCCGCTGCTTCCGCAAAGGCCTGCGCTTCGCCAGTATGATCATCCTTATTGATGACCATGCCAGCCACACCGACATTGCCACCAAGCTTGCGGAAATATTCCACCGCAGAGCAAACATTATTGGCGACATAAAGCGATTGCAGATCGTTCGAGCCGACGACAATCACCTTCTGGCACATGTCGCGCGCAATCGGCAGGCCGAAGCCGCCGCACACCACGTCGCCCAAAAAGTCGAGCAGAACGTAGTCAAACCCCCATTCGTGGAAGCCGAGTTTTTCGAGCAACTCGAAGCCGTGAATAATGCCACGGCCACCGCAACCACGACCCACTTCCGGGCCGCCGAGTTCCATCGCGAAAACGCCATCACGCTTGAAGCAAACGTCGCCAATTTTGACTTCGTCGCCAGCGAGCTTCTTTTTCGTCGAAGTTTCAATAATCGTCGGGCAGGCGCGACCACCAAACAAAAGCGATGTCGTGTCGCTCTTGGGATCGCAACCGATGAGCAAGACGCGCTTGCCCTGCTGCGCCATCATGTAAGAGAGATTGGCGAGCGTGAAGCTTTTGCCAATGCCGCCCTTGCCGTAGATCGCAATGATCTGCGTTTCTTTTTTCACCGGGCCTGTGGCCGGCGCATCGGGCTCAATCGAAGCTTCATGACGAAGCGCCGCATCTGAGGCTTGCTGAAGCATTTTGCCGTCTGTTGCGTTCACTGACATGTCCTCCAATCGAGCACCATTTTGAGGCAAGATGAATCTTCGAAAGCAGTTCGATAGGCTTCATTTGCCGCGGCGGCTTCGCGCCGGTGCGTGATCAATCCAGAAAGGGAGAGTTTGCGTTGCTCCAGCAAGCGCTGCACTTCGGCCAGATCTTGCGGTTGCCATTCGGCAGCCACACGCAAACGAATCTCGCGCATGAAAGCGGGAACGAAATTGAAAGAGGGGCGCTCGTCATAAAAACCAGCGAGCACAATTTCACCGCCGCGTGCGACGCGTGAAATCAAAGTGTCAATCAGAGCTGCATCACCACTTGCATCATAGATGGATGCATAATCACGACGCTCATCTTGCGATGGATCAAGGACGGGATAATCAAAATTGCCGACACGTCGTGTCGCATCAACATCCCATACGGTTGGGGATGGATGTCCATGTGCAATGGTTAAACGCGCCAGCAAACGACCAAGCGCACCATGACCAATGATAAGTTCAGGTGCGCGTGCATCATGCGCGCCAAGCGCATGTTGCGCTGTTGCAGCCAGTGCCAACAACACACCTTCATGCGCTGCACATTCATCACCAATCAAAGCGACACGATGCGCTGATGAAATGATACGACGTGCAGCACCGCCAAAAAGACCGCGCACATCTGTGTAGCAATTGGCGCCCGGTACAAAGACACGTTGGCCAATGAGATTTTTTGCTGACGTTCCGGCATCGACAATCGTGCCGACAGATTCATAACCCGGCACCAGCGGATAACCCATGCCCGGAAACATGGGCATGCGCCCGCTCCAGAGCAGACGCTCTGTGCCTGCACTCACGCCCGACCATTCCACATCGACAACAACATCCTCATCGCCCGGCGGATTTAATCCGACCCGGTCGAGACGAAGCTCCATAGGAGCCTGCAGGACGATGGCGAGCGTATTCATGCTTTGGGGCACTCGCGGGCTACGGAGAAACTGCTCCGCTCAGGTGTGTCAGTAAATCATGACAGAAAATAGTGTCAAGAAAGCTTTACGGTTACTTTCGGGCTTGGATCATGCGCACCAAGAGGGGTCGCGGGGTCGCAATGCGCTTTGTTTCGGCAAAGCCAGCCGCCCGTAACATGGCCTCAATCTCCTCAGCCGGCCGGGGTCGGCCAGAGCCCATAGCGAAGAGGTAGAGGCCAAAATAAGCATCCCCCATTGGCTCCGCGCCGGGGGTTTGGGCCATTGGTTCGGCAATGATCAGGCGCCCGCGCGCAGGCAAGGCGGCATAGACTTTTGCGAGTAATGCCTTGGCTTTATCGTCATCATGGTCGTGCAGAACCCGGACCAAAGTGAAGAGGTCAACACCTTCCGGAAGGGAAGCTTCATAAAAGTCCCCACCATAGGCTTGCGCGCGGCTGGAGAGGCCCTGAGAGGCAAAGCGGGCCTGCGCCCGGGCTGCCACGGCAGGCAGGTCAAACACCCCCACCGACAGGCCTGGCCAGCGCTGTGCGGCCTCACTTGCAAAGGCCCCTTCCCCGCCCCCGATGTCCACAAGCTTGGACACATCGCCCAAATCGAGCGCATCGAGAATGTCCCGACGCACCAAAGTCTGCGAATCGCTCATCAGTTTGCTGTAGGGCGCGACCGCCGATTCTTCTGCCTCGGCGCGATCAGGATTGCGCGCATAGGCCCAAAATTGCTGCAATTGGGTGGGGAATTTCTCACCCCGCAGAAGCGCCAGCGGATCGGCCAAATCTGCGTAAAGCAGATGGTGATGTTCCACCATTGCCAAAGCGCCCGGATTACCAAGCAAAGCCGCGCCATGTTGGCCAAGGCCAAATTGATGCGCACCACGTGGCTCTAAAAGACCAAGTGCGGCGCCTGCGCGCATCAGGCGTAATGCGGGCTCTTCTTCAAGTGAAAGAGATTGCGCAATGGCTGCAAGATCACGCGGACCTGCGCGCAAAAATTCTAACACGCCGCCTTTGACGCAAGCATGCAAAATTTGCGAATAAACAAAGCCCGCGCAAAGATCAAAAACTTGCGCAGCACGTTTATGCGTGATCGGACGTGTGAATGGAAAACGCGCAGCAAAGGCCTGAAACCGCGGATTCGCGAGCAGATCATTGCGCCAATCACGCCAATGTTTCATGAGCGCAAAAATCAGGCTGCGGCTTGCGCCAATTCTTTGGGGAGAAAGCGCAAAGCTTCCTGTCGCACAAGGCCGCGCAGCTCTTGCACACGCGGGCATGGCGGAATGGAATCGACTGCGCGCTCAACAAGATTATTGAGCTTATCAATCGCGCCTTGCAGACCAAGCTCTCGGCACGCACTTGGGCGCATCAAAGCTTCATCCACGCCCACAGGCTTTCCCAATGTTTCTGCATTGCAGACGACATCGCGAATATCATCGGCCACTTGATAGGCCTCGCCCACCAATTCACCCAAAGCACGCCACGGCTCATAGGTCTGCGAACAGGCTGCAGCACCCGCCATTGTTGCGGCTGAAAAGAGGGCACCTGTCTTAGCGCGGTGATAGCGCGAGACATCAACTTGCGGCTCACATTCCCATGCTTGACCCGCGCAAATGCCACCGGCCGCACCTGTCGCGCGGCTCACAATGGTGGACAAAGCAGCCAGCCGATGCGGGGCGCGTGCCGCCCCTTTGGCCAAAGCTTCAAAGGCCAAAACGATCAAAGCATCGCCTGAGAGAACGGCAAGCTGCTCGCCATAAACCTTATGAACGGAAGGCTTGCCGCGGCGCTCATCAGCATTGTCGAAACAGGGCAAATCGTCATGAACGAGCGAAGCACAATGCAACAATTCAATGGCAGCAGCCGCACCATCGACAACCCGCGGCTCATCCTCGCCACAGGCCCAAGCCACTGCCAAACATAGTTTGGGACGCAGGCGGGCGCCGCCCGGAAAGACCGAATAGCGAAGAGCTGCGGCCAATTTAGGAGGGCAATCGGCGAGCGCGCCTGCAAGCGCCTCTTCCAGCGTGAAATCAATCCGGCCGATGGCATCCATGAGGCGCCCCCATTGCCAATGTCACGGGGGTGTGACATTGAACACTGTCTAACATGCTGGACGCTTAGGCCTGTTAAGTCAACCTGACAGGTCGCAGGACGCCAGGGGCAATATGGCGAAAGACCGGGTGATTGTG
>CAWUNF010000160.1:0-4415 GCA_963923195.1 uncultured Hyphomicrobiales bacterium
GGCTAAACTTGCCACTTCTCCTTTGCAAGGCACGGTTGGTATTGGCCACACGCGTTGGGCCACACATGGCCGCCCAAGCGAAAATAATGCTCATCCCCATGCGAGTGATAAAGTCGCCGTGGTGCATAATGGCATTATCGAAAATTTCCGCGAGCTGCGCGAAGAACTAACCGCCAAGGGGCATGTTTTTGTCAGCGAGACTGATACGGAAACGGTCGCGCATCTTGTGACGGAAGAAATGAACAAGGGTCATGGCCCGCGTGAGGCCGTGGCGGCGGCTTTGCCAAAATTGCGCGGTGCTTTCGCGCTCGCTTTTATTTTTGAAGGCGCGAATGATGTGTTGATTGGCGCGCGCCAAGGTGCGCCTCTGGCCATTGGTTATGGCAAGGGCGAAATGTATCTGGGTTCAGATGCTTTGGCACTGGCACCTTTCACTGACACAATCACTTATCTGGAAGATGGCGATTGGGTGGTGATGACGCCGACCAGCGCTGAATTTTTTGATGCGCAAAATCGCCCCGTCAAACGCGCCAAGCTGAAAACACAAGCCTCGGCCTTTTTGGTGGATAAGGGCAATCATCGCCATTTCATGGCGAAGGAAATTCACGAACAGCCGGAAGTTGTGGGCCGGACGCTCGCGCATTATCTCGACATGTCGGGTGGCGCGGTGCGCCTGCCTTTCGATCTGCCTTTTGATCTCACAAAACTCTCGCGCATCACCATTTCAGCTTGCGGTACGGCCTATTATGCAGGTCTTGTCGCCAAATATTGGTTTGAGCGCTATGCGCGTCTGCCAGTTGAAATAGATGTCGCAAGTGAGTTTCGCTATCGCGATGCGCCGATGAGCGAAAATGGTTTGATGATCGTTGTCTCGCAATCGGGTGAAACGGCCGATACTTTGGCCTCATTGCGCTATGCCAAAGAGCAGGGCCAGCATATTCTCAGTGTTGTGAATGTGCCGACGTCCACCATTGCGCGCGAAAGTGATGTGGTGGCGCCGACTTTGGCGGGGCCTGAAATTGGTGTCGCCTCGACCAAAGCTTTCACCTGCCAATTGGCTGTGCTGGCGTGTTTGGCGGTGGCATTTGGGCGCGCGCGCGGCGCTATTGATGCCAAGCGCGAACAGGTGCTCGTGTCAGAATTGATGGCAACCCCCGGCCTGATGGCAGAAGCCTTTAAGCGCGAGCCGCAGATTGAGGCTTTGGCGCGGGATTTGTCGAAAGCAGCGGATGTGCTTTATCTCGGCCGCGGCACGAATTATCCGCTGGCGCTGGAAGGCGCGCTCAAGCTCAAGGAAATTTCCTATATTCACGCCGAAGGCTATGCAGCGGGCGAGCTGAAGCACGGGCCGATTGCGCTGATCGACGAAAAAATGCCGGTCATTGTTTTGGCCCCCTTTGATTCCGTCTTTGAAAAGACCGTGTCGAATATGCAAGAGGTCGCGGCGCGCGGTGGTAAAATCATCTTGATCGGCGACCAGCGCGCTGAGCATGAATCAGCCATTCGCTTCTTTAAAGCGATCACAATGCCCGATATGGCAGCAGATTTTGCCGCCATTCCCTATGCTGTGCCTGTTCAAATGCTCGCCTATCACACAGCTGTGGTCATGGGTAAGGATGTGGACCAGCCAAGAAACCTCGCCAAGAGCGTGACGGTGGAATAGATTAGCCCTTGCGCGCCTCTTCCTCCGCGCGCGCTTGCATGGGCTGGACATGAATCAAATTGAATTTCCCAATAGCGAACCTGTGAGCCGCCCAAGCATTGGGGCACGCGTGCGCGCTTGGTTTTTCACGGGCCTGATCATCACTGGGCCGCTCGCCGTCACCATTTGGCTGGTCTGGTGGTTTGTCGATACGGTCGACAATTGGGTGAAGCCTTTGATGCCACCCTTTTTGTCGCCCGATCCCTATTTGCCATTTCATATTCCAGGCATTGGCGTGCTGGTCGCTTTTTTGGGCCTCACTTTGCTTGGATTTTTGGCGGCCAATTTTGCAGGTCGCGCGCTCATCCGCATTGGCGAGGCCATATTGGATCACATGCCGGTTGTGCGTGGTCTTTATAAAAGCGTGAAACAGATTTTTGAGACGATCTTCTCGCAATCGGGCACGAGTTTTCGCAAAGTCGGCTTGGTGCAATTTCCGGCGCCGGGCATGTGGACGATTGTCTTTATTTCCGCGCCACCCTCCACGACGGTTGAAAAGGCTTTGCCGCAAGGTGAGCATGTCTCAGTCTTCTTGCCCTGTACGCCTAACCCAACGACAGGCTTTTATTTCTTCTTGCCGGTGCAAGACGTCATTGAAATTCCAATGACGCCAGATGATGCAGCCAAGCTCATTATGTCAGCGGGGCTGATCCAGCCTGAGACGCAAGCAGCGCTGGGCGCCTTGGCCGAACAAGCCAAAGCGAAACGGGAATTGGAAAAGGCGGGGTGACCCGCCTTTTTTTGGATTTGATTATTGATACTGGAAAGTGATACTATATGTTGTCTCGGAAGCATGCGGCGACTTTGCGCGCCGTTTTCGCTGATCCTGTTCGGGCCAATATTGCGTGGCGCGATATTGAAGCGCTGTTTGTCGCTTTGGGCGGGGAGGTGAGTGAAGGCTCAGGCTCGCGGGTGCGTGTGGCGCTTGCGGGTGTGCGCGCTGTGTTCCATCGGCCGCATCCTGAAAAGGAAACAGATCGCGGTGCGGTGCGCTCAGTGCGTCGGTTTTTGAGCGAGGCTGGGGTGTCGATATGAATATGATGACGTATAAAGGCTATCAGGCCATTGTTTCTTTCGATGAAGATGCTGAGATTTTTCACGGCGAGGTCGTTGATCTGCGCGATGTCATCACTTTTCAGGGCAAGTCGGTTCGCGAATTGAAAAAGGCTTTGGCGGATTCCGTTGAGGATTATCTCGCTTTTTGCAAAGCGCGGGGTGAAGAGCCAGAAAAGCCTTTTTCAGGGCAATTTATTGTGCGCGTTGATCCGCCGGTTCACCGCGCTGTGGCAACAGCAGCCAAGCGGGCGGGTGTCAGTTTGAATAAATGGGTTGCTTTGACCTTAGAGCGCGCGGCCTCACGCTGATCACATATCCCGCCGTCATGGCCAACCATCATGGCCCGTGCAGTAAATGAGAAATGAAAAGTGGTTTTTCTGGATTGCCGCGTCGCCTTCGGCTCCTCGCAATGACGTTGCGCAGATCATCCTGCCTGGCACGCGTCATAAAATTCTGGAAGCCGACAATCTTCATCCCGTCATTGCGAGGAGGGCTCGAGCCCGACGCGGCAATCCAGAATGTCCGCAACGGCTGGATGATCACCCCGCCCGCAAGAGCTTGACCGCTTCATCTCGCGAGAAAAGATAGAGCAGGGCGCGCACGGCTTTGCCCCGTTCGCTTGAAAGCTCCGGGTCCTTCTCGACAATCATGCGTGCATCATCGCGCGCAATGGGCAAGAGCGCGCTATGCACATCAAGGCTCGCGAGCCGGAAGCCCGGCGTGCCCGATTGGCGTGTGCCCAGCACTTCGCCTTCCCCGCGCAATTTCAAATCTTCTTCAGCAATGCGAAAACCATCTTCTGTCTCGCGCATGATGGAAATGCGCGCCTCGGAGACTTCACCAAGCGGGGCTTTGTAAAGAAGCAAACAGGTCGAGCGGCCCTTGCCGCGCCCCACGCGCCCACGCAATTGGTGCAATTGGGCAAGACCAAAGCGCTCGGCATGTTCAATCACCATAATGGTGGCTTCCGGCACATCGACACCGACTTCAATCACAGTTGTGGCGACCAAAATTTTCGTCTCGCCGCGCTGGAAAGCTTCCATCGCCGCATCTTTGTCTTTGCCCTTCATCTGGCCGTGCACAAGGCCAACATGATCGCCAAAAAATTGGCGCAGCAATTCCGCGCGCTCGGTGGCAGCCGCCAGATCAAGCTCTTCATTTTCGTCAACCAGCGGGCAGACCCAATAGGCGCGCGCACCCGATTGGATCGCGCGGCCAATGCCTGCGACCACGTCTTCCAAACGCTCCAAGGGCAAAGCGCGTGTATCAATCGGTTGGCGCCCTGCAGGCTTTTCGCGCAGCATGGACACATCCATATCGCCAAAATAAGTCAGCACCAAAGTGCGCGGAATGGGTGTTGCTGTCATCACCAGCACATCGACCGCATCGCCCTTTGATCCTAGCGCTAAGCGCTGATGCACACCAAAACGATGCTGTTCATCCACCACCGCAAGGCCGAGATCTTTAAAGGCCACAGTCTCTTGGAAAAGCGCATGTGTGCCAACGACAATATCTATATCGCCAGCTTCAAGCGCGGCGAGGGTCTTTTTGCGCTCGGCCGCTTTGTCGCGTCCCGTCAGCAAAGCCAGTTTCACGCGCGCTGCCTCGCAGAGGGGCAACATGCGTTCATAATGTTGGCGGGCGAGAATTTCGGTGG
>CAWUNF010000161.1:0-4374 GCA_963923195.1 uncultured Hyphomicrobiales bacterium
GGTGGGGAGACAAGGGCCGCCGCGCCTCGGGCGAGACGGTGCGGGATTTGGCCTCAGCCATTGATTTGCCCTCTTTTCTTAGTTTCCGAGGGTTCACTAATCGAAGAAGCAGAGCGGTGCAACGGGTTAAGCTCTCACCTTCGACTAAGTACCCGATCCACGTGCCGCGGCAACGAGGCGCAGGGCATCTGCTGAGTCCCATGCGGCAGCCCCTGCCAGCGTGCCCAATTCACACCCATCCGCGTCGATCAAAATTGTCGTTGGAAGGCCGACAACCTTGCCAGCCCGCTTGAGAAGCTGAAACACATCCGCTGTGGGATCGGCATAAAAGCTCAGCGCCTTGACACCAATTTCCGTCAAGAAAGCCTGACGGCGCTCCAGTCGTGACGTATCAATATTCAGCGCGACCACTTCGAAATCTTGTCCCCCGGCCTGCATTTGCAGGCGGTCAAGGGCGGGCATTTCCTCTCGGCAGGGGACACACCACGTCGCCCAGAGATTGAGCAGGATGGTCCGGCCCTTCATGTCAGATAATTTCAAGGGCTTGCCATCGGGGGCCAGAAAAGTCAGGTCGAGGGCGGGGCGGGCGGTCTTGACGGGCGTGAAGGCAGCGACCTCTCCTTTGGCAGCGGCGGCCACGGCCGGCAGGCGGGCGGCAGCCAGCGGGCAGGATTTTGCCCCAGAGGCGGCCATTTCCTTGCCGGAGAGGCCGCTCATCCCGTATAGGACCGCAATAGACAGGGCGATGACAGCCAGACTCGCAAAAATGACGGCCGGAGCCAGGCTCCGAGCCCGAGCTTGGCGCGGATCAGAGATCTTTTCGGGGTTGTCAGGACCAGAAGTCATGAGGGGCCGTCTTTTCTATAGGCGCGCCATTGGGGGCACGAGATGAGCAACAAAATGTGGGGCGGCCGGTTTGCCAGCGGTCCCGACGCAATCATGGAGGAAATAAACGCCTCCATTGGTTTCGACTACAAGTTTGCCTCCCAAGACATCCGAGGCTCGCTGGCCCATGTCGCCATGCTCGCTGAGCAGGGCATTATTGAGCGCGAGGCCGCTTCCGCCATCACCAAAGGTCTAGAGCAGGTTCGCGCCGAAATCGAGGCGGGGACCTTCACCTTTTCGCGGGCGCTCGAAGACATCCATATGAATGTCGAATCGCGGCTGGCTGAAATCGTTGGCCCTGATGCGGGGCGTTTGCACACCGCGCGTTCGCGCAATGATCAAGTGGCGCTCGATTTTCGCCTGTGGATTCGCGACACGATTGATACGCTCGATGAGCAATTGCGTGAGTTGCAGAAGGCGCTCGCGGAACGCGCGCTTGATCATGCAGGCTCGGTCATGCCGGGCTTTACGCATTTGCAATCGGCGCAGCCCGTCACATTCGGCCATCATCTCATGGCCTATGTTGAAATGCTTGGGCGTGATCGCGGCCGCTTGGCTGATGCGCGCAAGCGTTTGAACGAATGTCCGCTTGGATCAGCCGCACTTGCTGGCACATCATTCCCGATCAATCGCGACATGGTGGCGAAGACGCTTGGCTTTGAACGCCCCACTGCGAACTCGCTCGACAGCGTGTCGGATCGTGACTTTGTTCTAGAAACCCTCTCTGCCGCAGCCATTTCTGCTGTTCACCTGTCACGCTTCGCCGAAGAAATTGTGCTCTGGTCAACGCCGCAATTTGGCTTTGTGAATTTGTCGGACAAATTCACAACTGGCTCTTCCATCATGCCGCAAAAGCGCAATCCTGATGCGGCTGAATTGGTGCGCGGCAAATCTGGTCGCGTCATTGGTGCGCTCACAGGTCTTCTCATTGTGATGAAAGGTCTGCCACTCGCCTATTCGAAGGATATGCAAGAAGACAAAGAAGGCACGTTCGATGCGCTGCAATCTTTGTCTCTGTGCGTGGCTGCCATGACCGGCATGGTGCGTGACATGGTGCCAGATTTAAAGAAGATGAAATCGGCGGCGGGCAGCGGCTATGCCATTGCGACCGATCTCGCCGATTGGCTGGTGCGCGCCCTCAACATGCCCTTCCGTGATGCGCATCATGTCACCGGGCGCCTTGTTGCTATGGCGGCTGAGCGCAAAATCCCCCTTGAAAAATTGTCGCTCTCCGACATGCAGGGCGTGGACAAGCGCATCACAGCCGAGGTGCATGACGTGCTGGGCGTCGATAAATCGGTAAAAAGCCGTGTTAGCTATGGCGGCACAGCTCCCGCCAATGTGCGCAATCAAGCGCGCGCTTGGCTGAAAAAGATCGCCCGTGAAGAAACCGCCGCAAAATAATGCGGCATGTCAGAGACGACTGACGGGATTAAGCCCTCGTCAGCCTCAACCGATGCGCTATAGTGGCGCCATCAGGCAGGAGCTCGACCGTTGAACCGCGCTGGAATGTCCCAAAAGATCCGCATATTTGGATTGATCGCTTTGACCGGCCTTGCATTGGCAGGCTGTGGGCGCCGTGGCGATATGGAGCCGCCAGCGGGTTCGACCCCGCCGGCCCCCGAAGACGTGTCCAAACAAACGGGCTCGAGTAGCCCTGTGGATGGCACGGCCATTCGCCGCATCAAAGTGGTTCCGCCGCGCGACCCCTTCATTCTCGACAAAATCCTGTAAGGGCGACATGCGCCATTTCGAATATCGCAACGGCGTGCTGCATGCCGAAAATGTCGACCTGCGCGCCATCGCACGCCAAGTCGGCACGCCTTTCTATTGCTATTCGCGCGCCACACTCACGCGCCATTATCAGGTCTTCTCACAAGCCTTCAAAGGGCTTGATGCGATGGTCTGCTTTGCGATGAAAGCCAATTCCAACCAAGCCGTGCTCAAGACTTTTGCGGCTCTTGGTGCGGGCATGGATGTCGTCTCTGAGGGCGAATTGCGTCGTGCGATCGCTGCCGGTGTGCCGGGTGAACGCATCACTTTCTCAGGCGTTGGCAAAACCAAGCGCGAAATTGAATTGGCGCTGGACGCCAAAATCTTTTGCTTCAATGTCGAATCTGAGCCTGAGCTTGAAGCCATTTCTGCCATTGCTGCTGCGCGTGGGGTGCGCGCGCATGTCTCGCTTCGCGTCAATCCTGATGTTGACGCCAAGACACATGCAAAAATTTCAACCGGCAAATCTGAAAATAAATTCGGCATTCCAATTTCACGCGCGCGTGCCGTTTATGCCCATGCCGCAACGCTTTCTGGTATTCAGGTCAGCGGCGTTGATATGCATATTGGTTCACAAATCACCAATTTGCAGCCCTTTGATGATGCTTTCGCTTTGCTGGCTGATTTCGTGCAGCAATTGCGCGCCGATGGTCACACGATTGATCATATTGATCTGGGCGGTGGTCTTGGCATTCCCTATCGCGAGAGTGATGATCCGGCCGCTTATCATCCCGATCGATATGCGGAAATCGTGCGCCGCCATGCGGGCAAATTGGGCTGCAAACTCGTCTTCGAGCCCGGTCGCTTGCTGGTTGGCAATGCAGGCATTCTCGTGACGGAAGTGATTTACGTGAAGCATGGCGAGGGCAAGCAATTCATCATCGTCGATGCGGCGATGAATGATCTCATTCGCCCGACGCTCTATGAAGCCCATCACGACATTAAGCCGGTTTTGGAAACAAAGCCCGGTGCCAAAATGGTCAAAGCAGATGTCGTCGGTCCAGTCTGTGAAACTGGCGATTATCTGGCTCAAGCCCGTGATATGGCAGAACCCGCGCAAGGTGATTTGATCGCGGTTATGTCGGCGGGTGCCTATGGCGCGGTGCAAGCAGGCACTTACAATTCTCGCCTTCTCGTTCCGGAAGTTTTGGTCGATGGCGACCGCTTTGCCCTCGTGCGCCCGCGCGGGACCTTCGAAGAATTGATCGGCCTCGACCGCGTTCCCGACTGGATCGGCTGAAAAACCAAGCGCCAAAACCAGCGGCGCACTGGAATGTCCGCACGGGCGTGCTAGCTTTCTCTCTGTCAGAGACGGAGTGCAGGTTTGGACTGGCGCAGATGGATCAGATCAGGAAAGAGGGGCGAGCGGGAAATATCCTCCCCGCTTGATCAGCTCGCTTTGAAAGCTGCGCTGATTCTCGGTTGGGAACGCATCTGGCCAGCGCTTGCAGCGGTGCTTTCTCTCATCGCTTTGTTTTTCGCTGTTTCATGGGCGGGATTCTGGCTTTTTGCCCCGCTCTGGCTGCGCCTGATCGCTTTGGCTGCCTTTGGGCTGAGCCTTGGCTTTGTCCTATTTCGATTGGTGCGGGTGAATTGGCCGACACGGCGCGAAAGCCTTGCGCGATTGGACCGCGATTCGGGCCAAGCCCATCGCCCCGCCACAAGCTTTGAAGATCAGCTCGCGCAAGAGACAAGCGATGGCGTGACGCGCGCCCT
>CAWUNF010000162.1:0-4365 GCA_963923195.1 uncultured Hyphomicrobiales bacterium
GGCACGCGAGAAAAAATTGCAGCAAACAGCATTTGATGATCGCAATGCGCGGCGTGATCTCACTATTGCGGCGGCTGAATTAAAACTTGCTATTGCTGAACGCGACGCAGCCGCTGATCAATTGACGCGCACACGCGTCAACGCCAAAAGTGCGGGCCTTGCGATCTTTGGTAGCCGCAAGGATTGGGAAGGTCGGCCTGTGTCGACGGGTGAGCGCATCATGCAAATTGCTGTGCCTGACAATGTGCAGGTACGAATTGATATGGCTGTCAAAGATGCGCCTGTCGTGCGCGATCAAGCACGTGTGCGCCTTTATCTTGATTCTGATCCTCTCAATCCGATCACTGGGCTTTTGGATCGCGCCACTTATCATGCAACGCCGTTACCCGGTGGGGGCATGGCTTTTGTGCTTTATGCGAAATTGCCGGAGGGCGCGCGCCCGCGCATTGGTTATCGGGGAACTGCACAAGTGTTCGGAGATGATGTTGCGCTTATTTATTATGTTATGCGCCGACCACTGACAGCTTTGCGGCAAATGGTTGGCCTATGATGGGGCCTGATGAAATTTTGCCACCCTTGCGGCAAGATTTGCGCATTTTGCCGGCGGCACGTTTAGCATCTGGCGCGCCGGGCTGGGTGATTTTTGATCCCGTCATGCATCGCTATTTTCAATTGAGCCAAGGCATGGTGGAGCTTTTGGGCGATTGGTCAGCGGGCAATATTCCGGGGCTCTTGGCACGCGTGCAAAGTCGCTTTGGACGTGTGGCGAGTGCGGATGATGTTGTGGCTTTGCGCAGTTTTTTAGCCGCACATGAGCTTTTAGAAAATGCGCATACGCGCAGTTTGATTGATCGCAAAAAGGCGCGCGAACATCATTGGCTTTATTCGCTCGTTCATAATTATCTCTTTTTCAAAATTCCCCTTGTGCGGCCGCAAGATTTTTTGGATCGTACACGCGTTGTGGGTGAAGTGCTTTTTTCAAAAGCCTCTTTAATCTTCTTTTTGGGCTTGGGGGTCATCGGCATTCTTCTTGCTCTTCGGCAATGGGAAGCCTTTGTTGCCACCGGCATGAGTTTAATGGATTGGGAAGGCGCTTTCATTCTGGCCGCTTGCGTGCCTTTTGTGAAAACGGCGCATGAGCTTGGCCACGCCTATATGGCGACGCGCTATCATGTGCGCGTTCCCACAATGGGTCTTGCATTTATGGTGATGGCACCTTTCCTCTATTCCGATGTGACCGATGCATGGCGTCTCTCTTCACGTTGGCAGAGATTGGCGATTGATTGCGCGGGCCTGCTTGTTGAATTGATGATTGCGGCTGCCGCACTTTTTCTTTGGGTTTTCTTACCCCCCGGTTCGATGCGCACAGTCGTCTTTGCTTTGGCTACAACGAGCCTTCTGCTTGGCCTCGCGCTCAATCTTAATCCCTTCATGCGCTTTGATGGCTATCACATTCTGGCTGATCTTTTGGGCATTCCTAATTTGCAAACGCGCGCTATGGTGATTGGCCGTTGGGCTTTGCGAGAAATCTTATTTCAATTGCGCGCGCCTGTGCCTGAGCAGATGAGCACTCAGCGTCTGGTGGCTATGGCGCTTTATGCCTATTCGATTTGGATTTATCGCTTCTTTCTATTTTTAGGCATTGCGGTTCTTGTCTATCATTTTGCCTTTAAAGCGCTCGGCATAATTTTATTTTTAATCGAAATCATTTGGTTCGTTCTCTTGCCTATTGTGCAAGAAATATTGCGCTGGTGGAAAGGGCGCGATTATGTGGTGCGCACAAGACGCGCAACAATGACGTTTTCAATCGCTGGTCTATGCGCCTTACTTTTCATTGTGCCATTGCCAACCTCACTTATTCTGCCAGCAGTGGCGACGGCGCAAATGGATGCGGCCATTTATGCTCGCGCAGCCGGGCGTCTTGTCTCGATATCTGTGCGTGAGGGGCAAAATGTGCGCGCAGGCGAGGAATTATTCCGTTTGGAATCGCCTGATTTAGATGCCCAAATTCGCCAGGCCGAATTGCAATGGGAGGCGAAGCGTTTTCGCTTGTTGCGCGCGTCATCCAATGCGGCAGATCGCTCAGAATTGCGTGTCTTTGAAAATGAAGCCGCCTCAGCCGCGCGGCGTGTTGAGGTTTTGCGGGCTCAAGCCGCAGAGCTTATTTTGCGTGCGCCCCATGATGGGCTTATTCGCAATCTCTCGCCCGATTGGCGTGAGGGGCAATGGGTGAGCCTGAAAATGGCTTTATGCCATGTCGTCCAGCCTGAGCGGATCGAAATCCGTGGCTATGCGGAAGAACCGGATCTACGCCGCTTGCAGAGGGGCGCGCGGGGGCGCTTTTTGCCGGATGATGTGACCCGCCCGAGCCTGTCCGTCGAATTGACCGCCATTGGTCCGACGGCGGTTGAGGTTTTGGATTTGCCTATTTTGGCCGCCCCGAATGATGGGCCGGTTCAGGTCGTCCCCGATCGCCCCGAGCGGGGCTTTAAGCCCCTGGCATCGCTTTATTCTCTCACCCTGTCAGCGCTTGAGCCCTATGCCCCTGAAAAGGAGGTGCGCGGGCAGGTGAGGGTGGATGGATTGGCCGAGAGCATGGCGGCGCGCGTCTTAAGGCGTGTGTTTGGCGTGCTCATCCGTGAGTCTGGCGCTTAGGGTTTTGGCGAATTCTCCTGTCGCGCCTTGCCTTTCACGGGTTTCACCCCTATAAGCGCGCCCATTCCACAGGTGGATCATGTGGCGGCCCTGCCATCTAAGGGCCTGCTTCCGGTGGGTGTTCGCACCCCAAAAATCCGCCGAGGTCAAACCGGAGAAATAAGACAATGGCACTTCCTGAATTTTCTATGCGTTCGCTCCTCGAAGCCGGCGCGCATTTCGGTCACCAAGCGCACCGCTGGAACCCGAAAATGGCTCCCTATATCTTCGGCACACGCAACAACATCCACATTCTCGACCTCGCCCAGACGGTGCCTATGTTGCACCAGGCTTTGAAGGCGGTTTCGGATACGGTTGCTAAGGGCGGTCGCGTTCTCTTCGTCGGCACGAAGCGCCAGGCGTCAGAGCAAATTGCTGATGCTGCCAAGCGTTCGGCTCAATATTACATCAACTCCCGTTGGCTCGGCGGCATGCTGACCAATTGGAAGACGATCTCGGGTTCGATCCAGCGTTTGCGCAAGGTTGATGAGCAGCTCTCCTCGGGTGCGGCTGGTCTCACCAAGAAAGAACGCCTCTTGCTGACCCGCGAGCGTGAAAAGCTCGAAAAGGCGCTCGGCGGTATTAAGGATATGGGCGGCACGCCCGACCTTATTTTCGTGATCGATACGAATAAGGAACAGCTCGCCATTAAGGAAGCCAACCGTCTGAACATTCCGGTTGCAGCAATCCTCGACACCAATTGTGATCCTGATGGCATTACTTATCCAATTCCGGGCAATGATGATGCGGGTCGCGCGATTGCGCTCTATTGCGATCTCATTGCTCGTGCGGCCATTGATGGCATTTCGCGCGGCCAAGGCTCGTCAGGCGTTGATCTGGGAGCAATGGAAAACCCAGTTGAGCCGGCGATTGCCGCATCTGCTTCGGGCGAAGGTTTTGAATTGCTGACCGCGCCGCGCGGTGCGCCAGATGATTTGGCGAAGCTCACGGGCGTGGGTCCCCAGATCGTCAAGAAGCTTAATGATGCGGGCGTGTTCCACTTCTGGCAGCTCGCTGCCATGTCGGACGCGGATATTGCCAAGCTCGATGGCGAATTGAAGCTGTCAGGCCGCATCAAGCGCGACGGTTGGGTCGATCAGGCTCGCGCGCTCGTTTCCGCCTAATTTATCGGCTGATTCAGCACGAGATGGCGGCGGGCATCGGCGGGCATGAGTCCCGCCGTTGTCGTTTCGTCACAGATTCCCATTTGAACATTTTTGGTCGTGGCTTTTGCCTGCGATCTGCATGAAAGGATGAAACTCATGTCCAATATCACCGCTGCTCTGGTGAAGGACCTGCGCGAAAAGACTGGCGCGGGCATGATGGATTGCAAGGCGGCTCTCAATGAAACCAATGGTGACATTGAAGCAGCGATCGACTGGCTGCGTAAAAAGGGTCTCTCCAAGGCTGCGAAGAAATCCGATCGCGTCGCGGCTGAAGGTCTTGTTGCCCTTGCTGTGAAGGGCACGCGCGGTGTTGTCGTCGAAGTCAATTCGGAAACCGACTTCGTGGCACGCAACAGCGACTTCCAAAAGCTCGCCCAAAACATCACCAGCGTTGTTGTGGGTTCGGGCAATGCGGATGTGGAAGCTGTAAAGGCTGCGGCTTACCCCGCTGGCGGTACGGTGTCGGATGCGATCAATAATGCGATCGCAACGATTGGCGAAAATA
>CAWUNF010000163.1:0-4329 GCA_963923195.1 uncultured Hyphomicrobiales bacterium
CGCCGCCAATATTCTCTCCCGCCGCATCAATCCGGCTGATCCTGCCACATCAGCACTTTTTGCTGATGCAGCAGGTGCTGTTGTGATTTCTCCCGCGCAAAGCGATAGCGGTGTGATGGCCGCTGATCTTGTGTCTGATGGCGCAGGCTATGATCTCATCAACATTCCGGGCGGTGGCAGTCGCAAACCTTTTTCCAAAGGTCTTGGGCCAGATGAGCTCTATATGCACATGCCCGATGGGCGCGGCCTGTTCAGCAAAGCCGTCGACACAATGGTGACAAGCTCTGCGCGTGTTCTCGACAAAGCTCTGGTCGCCGCAAGCGACATCCATCATTGGGCGCCCCATCAAGCCAATTTGCGCATCACTGCGGCGGTCGAGCGTCGGCTCGGGCTTCATCCCGCTTGTGGCCTGTCGAGCCTCAAAACCTTTGGCAATTCTTCCGCCGCCACCATTCCCTTGACCCTATCCACGGCCGGGCGCCAGCGGGGGCTCAATTCGGGCGATTTGGTGCTGATGAGTGCAGTGGGCGCAGGCCTATCTGGGGGCGCCCTGCTATTTCGCTGGTGACAGTTTTCAGAACACAAGCTTTGCTGCTGGCAAATGCCTTGTGAATGCAGCAGGATCGCCTCCGGTTTTTTGCGGGACAGCAAGGCCTTGCCATAGCTCTCCTGCCTTCCAACCAAGGACAGATCCTATGAAGAGCATGATGAAACTCGCCCTTGCGGCCCTTGCCATTGCTGGCATGGCGAGCGGTGCTGCGGCGGCAGAAAAACTCAAGGTTGGCTTTATCTATGTCGGCCCGGTTGGCGATTTCGGTTATTCCTACCAGCATGATCAGGGTCGCATTGCCTTGCAAAAGGCACTCGGCGATCAGGTCGAAACGACATTCTTGGAAAACGTGCCGGAAAATGACAGCGAGCGTTCGATTGAGCAGCTCGCCCGCACGGGCCACAAGCTGATCTTCACGACGTCCTTCGGCTTTATGGAGCCGACGCTGAAAGTCGCGAAAAAATATCCGAATGTGAAGTTCGAACATGCCACGGGCTTTAAGCGCGCCACCAATGTCGCGACCTATTCGGCGCGCTTCTATGAAGGCCGCTACATTCAAGGCGTGATCGCTGGCAAAATGACCAAGACAAACACGCTTGGCTATGTCGCAGCTCTGCCGATTCCAGAAGTGATCGGCGGCATCAATGCTTTCTATCTCGGCGCCAAATCGGTGAACCCGAATGTGAAGGTGAAGATCGTCTGGGCGAACACTTGGTTCGATCCGGGTAAGGAAGCTGATGCGGCGAAAGCTTTGCTCGCGCAGGGTGCTGACATTATCTCACAGCACACCGATTCAGCGGCTCCGATTCAGGAAGCTGAAAAGGCTGGCAAACTCGGCTTCGGTCAGGCCTCTGACATGATCCGCTTCGCACCGAAGGCGCAGATGACGGCCATCGTCGATGATTGGTCGCAATATTATATTGCCCGCACCAAGCTCGCGCTTGAGAACAAGTGGAAGTCTGACGACGTTTGGGGCGGTCTTGCCGCCAAAATGGTCGTGATGGCGCCTTTCACCAATATGCCCGACGATGTGAAGGCTCTGGCCGAAAAGACCACCAAAGGCGTGACCGATGGTTCGATCCTGCCCTTCGCCTGCCCGGTCGTGGACCAGTCTGGCAAGACGGTCGAGTGCAAGGGCGGCAAAGGCCTCTCAGATGAGCAGATCCTCAGCATGAACTGGTATGTCCAGGGCATTGAGGACAAGGTTCCGCAATAAGATCACGGGAATCACCCCGTCCCAATCCGTCCCAAGGCCCCTCTTCGGAGGGGCCTTTTTTCATCACAGTTTTGTGACAATTCAGCAACACCCGATCACGGAATAAAGCCAAAACAAGCTTTCGGGACCTTATTGCCAAGCTTTTGCACTTGAAGGGTTTTTTTACCGGAAAGGAATGGGTATTCCGGGTCTTAAGAAGAGCGGCAGCTTGGCTGTCGCTGTTTCCCAACCAGACCATGTTTTGAGGCCTTATCCATGAAGACCAAGATCCTGCTCGGCGCCGCTCTTGTCGCCGCCTTCGCTTCGCAGGCCGGCGCTGCCGACCTGAATGCCAAGAAGAAGGCTGCTGCTGCGCCTGCGCCTGCTCCCTATTTCCTCTTCGCTGACACGACGATTTCCTATCGTTTCGAAACCAGCGCGAAAGAACCGGCTATTTCGAGCCCGGTGAAGAAGAATGTTGTCTCGCTGACGCATTTTGACGTGACCAAATGGGGCACGAATTTCGTCAATATCGACCTGCTGAAGTCCAACAGCGCTGACCCGGCCAATGCCTCGACGATGGGCGCTTCGGAAGTCTATGGCCTCTACCGCGGCACGATCTCGGGCAATTACCTGACCGGTTCCAAGACTTTCTCGAACGGCCTGATCAAGGACGTTTCGCTCGCCTTTGGTGGCGACATCAACAATAAGAACACTGAATTCAACGCGCAGAAGAAGCTGATCGTCGGCGGTGTGCAGTTTGACTTCAATGTGCCCGGTAACTTCAGCGTGGCTTTGCTCGCTGGCAAGGAATGGAACCATTGCGGCGTGAACGCGATCTGCGTCGGCGCTGGCAAGAGCTCCAATCCTGAGTTCAACACCAATGCTCATATTGAATTCAACTATATGCAGCCGCTCGCCTTCACAGGCCTGCCGCTCAAATTCTCGGGCTACACCAATATCGTCACGCCGAAGGGCAAGGACGGTTCGGGCGCACAGACCAAGACGGAAATCCTCACAGATAACCGCCTGACGCTCGATTTCGGTAAGGTCGTTGGCTACCAGGCCAATAAGATCGACACATTCGTCGGCCACCGCTATTGGCTGAACAAATTTGGTAACGATGCCAAGGTCCGCACGGGCGCTGGTGGCGCGATCGAAAACCAGATCTATGTGGGCGTGGCCTACCACCTCTGATCCCAAAATCAGTGGATAGTTTTCAAGAAGGGCGGCGCCTCAGGCACCGCCCTTTTTCTTTGGGCAGGACAAAGCCTTGCCCTGTTGTCATCCCCGAAACGGGCCGCTAACCTAGTCCTTAGACGAATAAGAATCCGGCTAACGGGAGGACAGAATGACGGTTTCGGTGAAGCCCCTGAATGCGCCACTGGGTGCAGAAATTGTTGGGCTCGACGTGCGCCACATCACACCGGAAGATTCCAAGATCATTCTTGATGCTTTCAACCAGTATCATGTGCTGGTGGTGCATGGTCCAACCATCAATGATGATGAGCTGGTCGAATTCGGCAAGATTTTCGGCCCCATTGAAAAGGCCCGCAAGAAATCACCGCTCTCGCATCGCGACGATATTATGGTGATTTCCAACATTCGCGAGAATGGTGAGCTTGTTGGCTCCCTGCCCGATGGCGAAATGGATTTCCATTTTGACCGCATCCACCAAGCCCAGCCCTGCAAAGGTGCGGCACTGCATGGATTGGAAATTCCCTCAGAGGGCGGCGACACCTGCTTTGCCAATATGGTGCGCGCCTACGAGACCCTGCCAGAGGCCACCAAAAAACGTATCGAAGGATTGAAAGCGCTCAACACTTTCACCTATGGCGCGACCAAGCCGGAAGGCAAGAATGAACTCGGCCCCCATGCCATTCATCCCGTTGTGCGCCGCATTCCAGAAACGGGTAAAAAGGCCCTCTATGTCTGCCGTCTCATGACAGACCATATTGTCGATATGGACCCGGCCGAGAGCCGCGCGCTGATTGATGAGCTTTGCGATCACATTGAAAAGACTGGGCTGATCTATGCGCATCAGTGGAAGGTTGGCGATATTCTCGTTTGGGACAATCGCTGCACCAGCCATGCGCGGACGGATTTTTCCGATAAGGAACGCCGCCTGATGAAGCGTGTGACCATTGGCGACACGGTTCCACCGCTCCAATAAGCTTCACAATTCCGTTTTGGGAAAATGGCGCGTCCGGTCATTCGGGCGCGCTTTTCTAGTGCGCGGTGATGCAAATTCTGTAATCTGCCAAGCAATGCGGACGTAAAACCCCACAAAAGGATCTCCGCACGAGAGCCATAAACCATCGGGAGGGATGAATGGCGCGCCTGAACATCAACGGCAAAATTGTAAATTTGGACGTGGAGCCGGATACACCGCTGCTCTGGGCGATCCGTGAACAGATTGGCCTTACGGGCACGAAATATGGATGCGGTGTCGCGGCTTGCGGCGCCTGCACGGTCCATGTTGATGGCGTGCCGACGCGTTCTTGCTCGCTGCCTGTGAGCTCCTTCACAGAGAAGCAGAAGATCGTGACCATTGAAGGTCTCGCCAAAAATCTCACCCATCCGA
>CAWUNF010000164.1:0-4315 GCA_963923195.1 uncultured Hyphomicrobiales bacterium
CGAGCGGGCCATAAACAATATAGCTGTGGCCCGTGACCCAACCCACGTCAGCCGTACACCAGTAAATATCGCCTTCGTGATAATCGAAAACATATTGATGTGTCATCGACGCATAGACGAGATAGCCACCCGTCGTATGAACGACGCCTTTCGGCGCGCCGGTTGAGCCTGACGTATAGAGCAAGAAGAGCGGATCTTCGGCATTCACATGCGTCGGCGCGCAATCAGCGGAGACTTTCTTCGCTTCTTCATCATACCAGAAGTCACGACCTGCTTGCATGTCGATCTTGCCGCCGGTGCGCTTGACGACAATCATCGACTTCACAATATCGCCGGCCTTTTTCGCCGCTTCATCTGCATTGATTTTGAGAGCGACTTTGCGGCCACCGCGCAGACCTTCATCCGCCGTGATGACAACTTTCGAGCGGCAACCTTCAATGCGCTGCGCGAGCGAGTCTGGTGAGAAGCCACCGAAAACAATCGAATGCACCGCGCCCAAGCGTGCGCAAGCGAGCATGGCATAAGCCGCTTCTGGAATCATAGGCAGATAGATGGTGACCGTGTCACCCTTGCCGATGCCATGAGCCTTCAGCACATTTGCGAATTTGCAAACTTCTGCATGCAGCTCGCGATAGGTAATGTGCTTGGATTCGTTTGGATCATCACCTTCCCAAATGATTGCGGTCTGATTACCGCGCTTTTCGAGATGACGATCAACGCAATTATAGGCGACATTGGTGACGCCATCTTCGAACCATTTGATCGATACATTTTTCGGATCATAGCTGGTGTTCTTCACCTTGGTGAAAGGCTTGAACCAGTCGATGCGCTTGCCGTGCTCACCCCAGAAGGCTTCCGGATTGTCGACGGATTGGGCGTACATGGACTTGTACTTTGCATCGTCGACATAAGCGCGACGGGCCCAATCAGCACTGACACCGTAAACTTTCTCGGACATGTTTCTCTCCCCGGAGACACCTGCTGCAGAGCGACCGGCCATGCAGCTTTTGCACAGAATTTGTGCGCCGCATTATGCCGAAGGCGCGCCCGCAAACAAGGTTTTGCATGGTCACACTTTCGTCGCGAGACGTTAGGGGAACGCTGATTTTACCGAGAGGGAGATTGCTTTACGGGCATTCTTTTTTGACGCGGTCCAAAGCCCCGCCGATCCCACTCAGCGAATAGGTATCGGTGGTCAAATTGCCCCGCATCGAGGTCGCTTTAATGGTCAATTTCGTGCCACGGCGCATAGCTTCCACCAGCGCATTGTTGCGCGCAGCTTCCTTGACCCACAAATGCGGGCCCTGCGAGGCCATGACAAATTTCTCAGTGCCGACCTGTATCTCCGGCGCAGGCTTATCTGCCTTCACCGGGAAGCCCATGATGATGGAAATCTCATTGCGGACATTTTCGCCCGGACGGGTCGAGATGAAGAAATAGGCCGGGTCACGCTGGAGATTGGCCGGAGCGCGCTCTTGTGGCTTGGCGGCGGCATAGCATTGCTTGGTCGGGCCAGCGCCCGCAACATAAATGCCCCATTCGCCCGATTGGCCGAGCGGGGTGGAGCCAGCGGTCGCCGCCGGGGCCTCTTGTTTGGCTGGCGCCTGGGCTGGCTTAGCTTGAGCTGGCGCCGCCTGAGCGGGCTTAGCCCCGTTCGCGGGCTTGGCCGGCTGGGCAAGGACGGCGGGCGCCAGAGCGCCCGTCAGGGCGGCGGCGAGGCTGAGACGGGCCAAAGCCCGCAAGGAGAGGTGTGAGCGAATCATCGTGTGATGATACTCGGCCAAAGCCTGTTTGAGAGGGGTTAACAGCCCCCCTTTTTATGCAAGGGTCTGGGTTCGCAAATGGACCCAGACGTGTCATGATGCCTTACTGTCCAATTCATTTGACAGTCGCACCTGTGTGCCCGCAGGGACTTTGCGCCACTCGGCCCCCGAGCATCGCTCTCATGGTTCGCGACATCTGGCAAAGGCCGGGATGAGTTCATAGCTCTTGCCTGCTGCTCCAGAAGGGAGCTGCCAAAATCGCGCAGGACACGGAACGGGAATGACGTCCCTCGCCGCCGAACATGCCGTGCTTGTTACCGCGGTCGCCCTTGAGCGCGACCGTGCGGCTTTCACGCATTTGTTCGACTATTACGGTCCGCGCCTCAATGCCTATCTGCTGCGGCTTGGCTGTGACCGCGCAGCAGCCGAAGAAATTGCGCAAGATGTAATGGTCTCACTCTGGCGCAAAGCGCATTTGTTTGAGCCTACCAAATCTTCACTCGCCACTTGGCTCTATCGCATCGCGCGCAATCGTCGCATTGATCTGCTGCGCCGCGACCGTGTCGATTATATTGATCCGGATGATTTCGCGCTCGATATTCCAGATGAAAGTGGCGTTGATGCGGATCGCTTGCTCGATTCGCAAACACGCGATGACATTTTACGCGGCGCGATGAAACAATTGCCGCCCGAACAATTGGCGCTCGTTCAAATGGCTTTCTTTGAAAGCCTGTCGCATTCAGAAATAGCCGAAAAGACGGGACTTCCTTTAGGCACAGTGAAATCACGCATACGCCTTGCTTTCACACGTTTGCGACGTGCGCTGGAAGCCAGCGGCGTGGTGGAAGCTGATTGATTAAATCGCGCCGCCCTTGCCGGCCGCGAGAATGGGGCCAAGCGTCTCGCCCCAGGTTTTCTGCACAATCACCACATAGCCATCTGCATCATCAGCACGCGCTTCAGGCAGCGGCATTTCAAATCGTGCCGGCGCGCCTGTCCAAAATCCCAAGCGCACAATCGAACGAACCACATTCGTATAGGTCACTTCACGACCGCGATTTTCACCACGCCCAATTGTCACCGTGCGACTTTTCACAACGCGCATGAGAATGACACTCGCACCGCGCTCCATTTGCGCATTGGCTCCACCCAAATCGACAATGAGCATGCCATTGCGTTCACTGAGCGACAAAGGCGCGACTTCTTTAATGCGGGCAGGTGATGTCTCTTCCACAAGGGAGAGCAATTGCGAGCGATCAGAGCCCACGCCATGCGTCTGACCATCGACAATGACCTGCGGCGTATAGACCTGATGATCGCCCCGGCTTTGCGAATAATGTTTTTGACGCTGGGTGAATTCCGGGCGGGCGAGCGTATCTTTCCAGCCGTTGTAATCCCAAATATCCACTGGAAGTGACAAGACGATCATATCAGCGCGATTCTTCGCGAGATCGGCCATGAGCTGATCGGCAGGCGGGCAGGACGAGCAGCCTTGGCTGGTAAAGAGCTCCACAATGACCGGGCGCTCACCCGCATGACCCGGCGCAAGGAAAGCCACATTTATGGCGCTTGCCATAAAAGCCCCCAAAATTGCGCGCGCGAACCTCATGCAGAACCTCCGGCGCTGTTCTTAAGAAGAAGCGCGCCCGAGGGCCACTCACATGCGGGTGAGGAGACGATGAGGCCCTAGCGGCCTCTCAAGATCGTGAGGACTTTTTGGCCCGGCCGCCCATCATCCGGCAGATTGTTGCGCCGCTGGATGTCGGCAATCGCTGCGCGCGTCTTTGCGCCAATGGCCCCATCGGGCTCGCCGACATCATAGCCCCGCGCAATCAGCAGGCGTTGCAGCTCACGCTTTTCCGCGCGCGACAGGCCAAGATCATCGGTTGGCCAAGGCGTGCGAATGCCGCCATGTCCTTTGAGCTGTTCGGACAGAAGCGAAATGGCCAGCGCATAAGAGGTCGCGCCATTGTAGGAAAAAATGGCGTCGTAATTTTTGAACACGAGGAAGGCCGGACCTTCATTGCCCGCAGGCAGAATGAGCCCGGCGGGCCCGGGGCCATGCAGCGGCTTTCCATCAAGACGCTTCACGCCAAGCTTGGTCCATTGCGCGAGTGGCTTTTTGTTCGAGCGTCCAGAAGGCCCGTTATATTTATCTGGCAGGCGCACTTCATAGCCCCAGATCGCGCCCGGCTGCCAACCTGCATTGCGCAAAAAATTCGCCGTCGAGAAAAGCGCATCAGGAATGGAATCGACGAGATTGGAATGGCCATCGCCATCGCCATCCACAGCAAGGCGCAAATAAGTGGACGGCATGAATTGCGTATGACCGAAGGCACCTGCCCATGAGCCTTGCAATTTTTCAGGCGCGAGATCACCACGCGCGACAATCTTCAAAGCGGCCATAAATTCGGAGCGGAAATATTCGCGCCGACGCGGCGCCGTACAAGCCAATGTTGAAAGCGATTGCGGCAGATAATAGCGCCCAGCAATGCGGCCATAATCGCTCTCAACACCCCACACGGCGGCCACAACAAAATGATCCACGCCAA
>CAWUNF010000165.1:0-4310 GCA_963923195.1 uncultured Hyphomicrobiales bacterium
ATCCTCTCTGGTCTCGTGGGCTCGGAGATGTGTATAAGAGACAGGGGTACGGAAGGTTGGGTGCTGCAATCTTTGCTCTCAGGCAAGCGCACTGCGCTGGTGGCGCCGTGGAAACGCGGTGATGTTTTTCCGATTTTCGCCAAGCCTGTTGAGGGTGCTGGCGTTGCGGCCAAGCTTCAGTCAGGCGTGCAAGGCAACATTCGCAAATGCGATGGCACATGGTGCCGCATTTCCGGCGATGGTTATGACGGCTTTATCTCACAGTCTTTGCTGTGGGGCGTCTATCCGGGCGATAAATTCGATTAAGCCGCTTGTATCAGCGCTTTTTGCGCAGACGCACAACCACATCGACGCTGGCCACTTCCATGCCGTCCAAAGGATCTGGCAAGTCGAGAATGCGCACCAGATTGTCGGGAATATCGACAAGCTGGTTGGTCTCTTCAATCAGGAAGTGATGATGTTTCGACGTATTGGTGTCGAAATAGGTCTTTGATCCATCCACTGCAATTTCACGCAACAGGCCGGCCTGTGTGAATTGATGCAGCGTGTTGTAAACAGTCGCCAAAGAAATGGTGACGCGCAGACCCGTGGCTTCCTCATAGAGGCGCTCAGCCGTGATATGGCGATCGCCCTTTGCAAAAAGCAGCCAACCAAGCGCCACGCGCTGGCGGGTCGGGCGCAGGCCCGAGCGACGCAATTTCGAACGCAATTCGTGAACCGGGCAGCCGGCCATAGCATCGCTAACCGCCTTGGGGCGGGCAATGGGCAGGCTGGTGGGCGTCTGTGCGGCCGGTCGCGTCATGGAACCCTAGGGTCTCGAACAAGCCCCCACACCCTGCCCAAAAAGGGCGGGCCGGAGGGCCTTAGTCCGATAATATAAGAAATTGCGGGTCCGGCGGCAACTTCTCGCTTTCTCCGATAGATGGAGGGTAAGTCGCCCGCTTTTGCTTCCGGCCGGCAAGGGCCTGTGCTAGAAGGCCGCTGCTAGGGGCATTGGCCCCGCTAGGGACGATGAAAGGTACGAGATGGGCGATCGGCGCTCGAACTTCTCTTATGAAGACCTGCTGGCCTGCGGCCGTGGTGAAATGTTCGGTCCGGGCAATGCCCAGCTGCCGCTTCCCCCCATGCTGATGTTTGATCGCATCGCTCAGATTTCTGAAGAGGGCGGCGCGCATGGCAAAGGCATCATTCGCGCGGAACTCGATGTGCGTCCCGATCTCTGGTTTTTCGATTGCCATTTCAAAGGCGATCCTGTGATGCCAGGTTGCCTGGGCCTTGATGCGATGTGGCAGCTCGTTGGTTTTTATCTCGGTTGGCTCGGTTCACCAGGACGTGGACGCGCACTCGGTGTTGGCGAAGTGAAATTCGTCGATCAAGTTTTGCCGAATGTGAAAAAGGTCGTCTATGGCATTGATCTGAAGCGTGTCTTCCGCGGCAAACTCGTGCTCGGCATTGCTGATGGCTGGCTCGAGGCGGATGGCAAGCGCATTTATGAAGCCAAAGATTTGCGCGTCGGTCTGTTCCAACCTGAAACCGCAGCCTGATTTCTTCTATCGCGGTCGCGCAATGTTGCGGCCGCTTGTCTTCTAAAATTTTAGGCTTCGGCCTGAGCAGGAGAATGCAATGAGACGTGTCGTCGTCACCGGCATGGGCATCGTTTCCGCCATCGGCAATAACAAGCAAGAAGTCTATGCATCGCTACGCGATGCAAAGTCAGGCATTATTCACGCCAAATCTTACGCCGAACTCGGCTTCCGTTCGCAGGTGCATGGCGAACCGACTTTGAAGGCAGAAGATGTCGTTGATCGTCGCGCCATGCGTTTTCACGGCGGTGGCACAGGTTGGAATCACATTGCAATGGAACAAGCCATTGCAGATTCAGGCCTCGAAGAAAAAGACATTTCGAACGATCGCACTGGCATTATCATGGGCTCTGGCGGCCCCTCTGCTCGCACATTGGTGGAATCAGCCGATACGACCCGCACCAAAGGCCCAAAACGTGTTGGACCTTTCGCCGTGCCAAAGGCCATGTCGTCAACCGCCTCAGCCACGCTCGCCACTTGGTTCAAAATCAAGGGCGTGAATTATTCCATCTCATCTGCTTGCGCGACATCCAGCCATTGCATTGGCAATGCCGCTGAAATGATCCAATGGGGCAAGCAAGACGTTATGTTCGCGGGCGGCTGCGAAGAACTCGACTGGACGCTCTCCGTTCTGTTCGACGCAATGGGCGCTATGTCATCCTCTTACAATGATACGCCAGCCACAGCCTCACGCGCCTATGACAAGAACCGTGATGGTTTCGTCATTGCGGGTGGTGCGGGCGTGCTCGTCTTGGAAGAATATGAACATGCCAAAGCACGCGGCGCGAAAATTTACGCCGAACTCGTTGGCTATGGCGCCACTTCTGATGGCTATGACATGGTTGCCCCATCAGGCGAGGGCGCAATCCGCTGCATGCGCCAAGCGCTTTCAACCGTGAAGACGCCGATTGATTATATCAATCCGCACGCGACTTCGACGCCGGTTGGTGATGCGAAAGAAATCGAAGCTTTGCGCGAAGTATTTGGGACAGGCGATAAATGCCCGCCGCTGTCAGCGACCAAGTCGCTCTCGGGCCATTCGCTGGGTGCGGCTGGCGTGCAAGAAGCGATCTATTGCCTGATCATGATGGAAAATCAATTCATCTGCGAAAGCGCCAATATTCAGGAACTCGATCCTGACTTTGCGGATATGAACATCATCCGCAAGCGCATCGACAATCGCCCGCTGGGAACAGTCTTGTCGAATTCCTTTGGCTTTGGCGGCACCAACGCCAGCCTCGTCTTCAAACATATTGACGCGTGAGGCTCTCAGGCATGACCCAAGTCAGCGAATTGATGAAGGGCAAGCGCGGCCTCATCATGGGCGTCGCGAATGATCATTCGATTGCTTGGGGCATTGCCAAGACGCTCGCAGATCATGGTGCGGAACTCGCTTTCACCTATCAAGGTGAAGCGCTTGGCAAGCGTGTGAAGCCGCTGGCCGAAAGCGTGGGCTCTGACATTGTGCTGCCCTGTGATGTTGAAGATATTGCCAGCGTCGATTCTGTCTTTGCAGCGCTCAAAGATAAATGGAAGACGCTCGATTTCGTTGTCCATTGCGTCGCATTTGCCGATAAGAATGAATTAAAGGGCCGCTATGCCGACACATCGCGCGAGAATTTTTCGCGCGCTATGGTCATCTCAGCTTTCTCCTTCACGGAAATCTCCAAGCGTGCTGCAGAGATGATGCCCAATGGTGGATCCTTGCTCACGCTGACTTACGGTGGCGCCACACGCGTCATGCCAAATTACAATGTCATGGGCGTGGCCAAGGCGGCTCTCGAAGCCAGTGTGCGCTATCTTGCTGGTGACTTTGGTCCGCAGGGCATTCGCGTCAACGCTATTTCTGCTGGGCCCATTCGCACTTTGGCCGGTGCTGGCATTGGCGATGCGCGCGCCATGTTCAACTTCCAGCGTGCCCATTCGCCGCTTCGCAAAAGTGTCTCGATTGAAGAAGTGGGCGGCTCCGCGCTTTACTTCTTGTCGGATCTCTCGGCAGGCACAACGGGTGAAATTCACTTTGTCGATGCAGGCTACAATATTATTTCAATGCCCCGTCCAGAAGATCTCAAAGACGAGGGCTGAATTGAGCCACCGACAAAAGCCCGCCTTTGGCGGGCTTTTTTATGTTCATGCCAAGCGCCAAAGATGAACAAAGCTTAATGCGCATGGATAAACCTTAATTTGAATGGCGAGCGCAAGCGGCGCATCCTCTGGCCCAAGTTGAATGGCTGACCAAAGGAGCTTGCCATGAAACGCCGAATGCTTCTCACAACAACCGCTGCTGCTTTGGGTGCTGGCCTGATCGCCGCCTCAGCTTTGGCGCAACAATCTGCAACGCCTCCCAATCCACCTCCTCAAGCGCGCCCACCCATTTCGTCAGAAGATCGCGCCGCTCTGATTGATGCGCGCCTTGCTGGCATTAAAGCCGGGCTCAAGCTGACGGCTGAACAAGACAAGCTTTGGCCGCCAGTCGAGGCAGCCGCTCGGGATATGGCAAAGCAAATGCAAGATGCACGCGCCGCACGTGGTACGCGCAATACGAATGAAGATCCTATTGAGCGGATGACGCGCATGGGCAATGACATGTCACAGCGCGGCACAGCAATGGTGAAAGTCGCCACCGCTGCGCGCCCGCTCTATGCCTCATTGTCAGATGATCAAAAGCGTCGCCTGCGCATTTTGATGCATCCTGCTGGCATGGAAGGCCGCGAAGGCAGACATCAT
>CAWUNF010000166.1:0-4299 GCA_963923195.1 uncultured Hyphomicrobiales bacterium
TCATTGGCGACAGCGCGCATAAAGTCTGCGTCTTCGACAAGCTCACCTATGCGGCGTCCTTGAGCTCGCTTGACCCTGTGCGCGCCTCAGAGCGGTTTAGCTTCGTGCAGGCTGACATTTGCGACCAGGGCGCGGTGGCTGCGACACTCCAATCTTTCAAGCCGGATGTCATCATTCATCTGGCGGCCGAATCCCACGTTGATCGCTCGATTGATGCGCCAGGTGAGTTCATTCAGACAAATATTGTCGGCACGTTCTCGCTTCTCAAAAACGCTGCTCATTATTATGAAACGCTTGCAGGCGACATGCGGGCGCGCTTTCGCTTTCATCATGTGTCGACCGATGAAGTCTTTGGCGCTTTAGGCAGCGATGGCTTTTTTACAGAAGACACACCCTATGATCCGCGCTCGCCCTATTCGGCGTCAAAAGCCGCGTCAGATCATTTGGTGCGCGCTTGGGGCCACACTTATGGCTTGCCCATTGTCTTGAGCAATTGCTCCAACAATTACGGGCCCTATCATTTCCCAGAAAAGCTCATTCCACTGGTGATTTTGAAAGCTTTGGCGGGAGAGGCTCTGCCGGTCTATGGCAAGGGCGAAAATATTCGTGACTGGTTGTTTGTGGAAGATCACGCAGCCGCTTTGCGCTTGATCTTCGAGCGCGGCGCTATTGGGCGCTCTTATAATATTGGCGGCAATGCGGAGCGCACGAATCTTGATGTCGTGCGCCAGATTTGCCGCCTCCTTGATGAGATTCGCCCACGCGCAGACAAGCAGTCTTATGAAAGCCAGATCAGCTTTGTGTCAGATCGGCCGGGCCATGATTTCCGCTATGCGATTGATGCAAGCCGTATTCGCGACGAGCTTGGCTGGCGGCCCGTTGAAAGCTTTGAAACGGGTTTGAAGAAAACAGTGCAATGGTATCTCGATCATGAGCCGTGGTGGCGCGAGATTCAGCGTCGTCGCTATGCAGGCGAGCGCTTGGGTCTTGGGAAGCCCTCTTGATTGATCTTTTGAACGGAAGGCATCGCGTCTCATGAAGGGCATTATTCTCGCCGGCGGATCTGGGACAAGGCTGCATCCCGCCACGCTTGCGATCAACAAGCAGCTCTTGCCGGTCTATGACAAGCCGATGATCTATTATCCGCTGTCAACGCTGATGTTGGCTGGCATCAAGGATATTTTGATCGTCTCAGCGCCTGAATATTTGGACAATTACCAGCGCATGTTTGGTGATGGTGCGCTCTGGGGCTTGCGGATTGAATATGCCGTGCAGCCAGCGCCCAATGGCATTGCCCAGGCCTTTGTCATTGGCGAAAAATTTATCGGCGATGACAGCGTGGCGCTGGTTCTGGGGGATAATATTTTCTTCGGCGCGGGCCTTGCTGATAAGCTTGAAGCTGTTGCCAAGAAAAAGCAGGGCGCGACCATCTTTGGCTATCGCGTCGAAGATCCGGAGCGTTATGGTGTTGTCAGCCTCGACGCGCAGGGCAAGGCCACCAAAATCATCGAAAAGCCAAAAGTGCCGGAATCGCCCTGGGCGGTGACGGGGCTTTATTTCTACGACAATCATGTCGTGCAAATTGCCAAAGGCCTCAAGCTCTCGCAGCGTGGTGAATATGAAATCACGGATGTCAATGTGGCCTATATGAATCAAGGGCAATTGAGCGTCGAGCTTTTGGGGCGTGGCTATGCATGGCTCGATACGGGCACACATGAATCACTGCTCGAAGCGAGCGAATTTGTTCGCACCATTCAAAAGCGCCAAGGTGTGCAGGTCGCTTGCCTCGAAGAAATAGCCTTTTTGCAGGGCTTTATCAGCGCCGATGATGTGCGCCGACAGGGCGAGGCTTTGGCCAAAACCTCTTATGGGCAATATCTTTTGCGACTTGTTGCAGCTTAAGAGAGACGCATCATGCCCAAGCTTGATCCGCTCGCGCTCGATGGTGTCTTTCTCTTCACGCCGGACCGGCATGGCGATGCGCGCGGCTGGTTTTCCGAAAGCTGGCGTCGAGATATCTGGCAGGAGGCCGGTGTAACGACCGATTTTGTGCAAGACAACGAATCTTTCTCGCAAGAGAGCGGCACGGTGCGCGGTCTGCATTTTCAGCTCGCGCCAATGGCGCAGGCGAAATTGGTGCGGGTTTTAGCCGGCCGAATTCTGGATGTTGCGGTTGATATTCGCCCTGGCTCAAAAACCTTTGGCAAGCATGTTGCGGTTGAATTGGGAGCTGATGATCGCAAGCAGCTTTTCATTCCAACTGGTTTCGCACATGGGTTCTGCACGCTCCAGCCCAATACGCAAATCGCCTATAAGGTGAGTGCTTATTATAGCCCGGCGCATGATCGTGGTATTCGCTGGAATGATCCGGCTCTGGGTATTGCTTGGCCGGTTCGTGCCGATCAAGCCATTTTGTCGGATAAGGATCAGAAACTGCCGGATTTAAAATCGATTATTTGATATCACTTTTATGATAATCTGCTTCTGTAGCCCTTTACGTAACGTGCGTTTTTCAGCTTAATTATAGTCATTGATTGATTGATTTGGATTTGAGCCATGGCCTTTTTTAGCCAGACGGATGCTCTGCCTTTTCCCGCGCTTCGCTATGAGCCAGATGGCTATCGCGTGCCCAGTGAGCGCATTATGGGGCGTCACTCAGCGGGGCAATCTTTTCTACGCGCTTTCGTGCAGGCTGCTCCCATGCAGTCGGCGCTGACAGGCGTTGTTGGGCTTGCCAAAACGATGGATGCGTTCTCGCAAGATATTCGCGCGATTCATCCATCCCTGCCAACCCGTGTCTTGAAGCTCGATCAACAGAGCGAGATTGCACGCGTTGGCGCAATGCATCTCGCTGATCCGTCGCTGTCGATTCATGCCTATCTGCGCCAATCTGTAGGCCCCGCCGCCTATAGTTTGACCGGCGTCACACATACGATTTCGTCCACCGGGGCTATGGGGCTTATCGCAGATTTGCTCAGCGCGCCGGTGATGCCTTGGGATGGGTTGATCTGCACGTCGAAAGCTGTTCAGGCCAGTGTTAAGCAATTGATGCAGGCGCAAGCGGATTATTTGCGCTGGCGCTTTGGCGGTGCGTGCGCAATGGGTGGTCCGCAACTCGCCACCATTCCGCTTGGTATTGATTGTGGGGCCTTTGCCGATTTTGCGCAGAGCGCGCAAGCAGCGCGCGCGAAACTCGCGATCCATGAGGATGATGTTGTCTTTCTCTTCTTGGGTCGCCTGTCTTTTCATGCCAAGGCGCATCCTTTGCCCATGTATTTAGGGCTCGAAGAGGTCGCAAAAAAACTCAAACGGAATTTAGTTTTGATCCAATGCGGCTGGTTTGCGAATGATTATATCGAAAACGCGTTCCGTGATGGGGCAAAGCGTTTCGCACCTTCGGTGCGTCATATTTTTTTAGATGGGCGCAAGCCCGAGATGCGCGCGGCGGCATGGGGCGCTTGCGATGTCTTCATGTCGCTGTCGGATAATGTGCAGGAGACATTTGGCCTGACATTGATTGAGGCTATGGCTGCGGGAAAGCCAGTGATTGCGACCGATTGGGATGGCTATCGGCAAACGGCGCGACATGGTGAGACTGGCTTTATGATCCCAACCTCCATGCCTGCGCAATTTCATGATGATCTCGCTTTGTCACATGCCGCAGGCACGCTTAATTATGATCAATATTTGGCACAAGCGAGTGCCTATGTGTCGGTTGATTTGCGTGCTTTACGCGAGGCGATTGAGCGTTTGGTTGAGGCGCCTGAATTGCGCGCGCAGATGGGTCGTGCGGGGCAAAAATTGGCTCGCGAGCAGTTTGATTGGCCCGTCATCTTGCGTGCCTATCGACAATTTTGGGCGGAGCTTGCGGCGCGTCGGGCGCAAGCGACGCAAGGCGCGGCCCCGCGTCCGGGCGTGCAGATCAATCCCGGTCTATTATTCTCAACCTATCCGACTTGGCAGATTGATGAGACGAGCCGCTTTATGCGGATCAGCGATGCGGCCACATGGCGCGAGCGGGCGGCCCATCCTTTATTTGGTGCAGCGGGCGGGGATGGCGTGACGATGGGCGCTGTCTTGCAATGTTTCGACGATGCGCCGTTGAATGCGCAAGACCTGCTGGCGCGTCTGCCTGACATGAAGATCACGCAAATTATTGATGCGCTGGCGCGGCTCGCGAAAATGGGGCTCGTGCAGCGCGTTTAATTTGCTGCACGGGCCGGAATGGTGATGGCTTGCGGCGGGATCACATAGCTGTCTCTTATACACATCTCCGAGCCCACGAGACCAGAGAGGATC
>CAWUNF010000167.1:0-4294 GCA_963923195.1 uncultured Hyphomicrobiales bacterium
GATCCTCTCTGGTCTCGTGGGCTCGGAGATGTGTATAAGAGACAGCCCTTGCCGCGGGCGATTTGAAAAAGCTGATCGACAAGACGCAATTTGCCATTTCGACTGAAGAAACGCGCTATTATTTGAACGGCATTTACGTGCACACGACCGATGTTGATGGTCATGTCATGCTGCGTGCTGTCGCGACAGATGGTCATCGTCTCGCGCGTGTTGAAATTCCAGCGCCTGCTGGTTCTGCTGGCATGCCGGGCATTATCATTCCGCGCAAAGCAGTCGCAGAAGTGCAAAAGCTCGTTGAAGATGCTGGTGCAGAAGTCTCGGTTGAACTCTCAACCACAAAAATCCGCTTCACATTTGGGGATGTTGTGCTGACGTCGAAATTGATTGACGGCACATTCCCTGATTATGCGCGCGTCATTCCGGCCAATAATGACAAACGTCTTGTGATTGATTGTGCGCCTTTCGCGGCGGCTGTTGATCGCGTGTCGACCATTTCGTCAGAGCGCGGGCGTGCGGTGAAACTGGCTTTGTCCGACGGCCGTTTGACATTGTCTGTCACCAATCCGGATTCGGGTTCGGCGATGGAAGAAATCGAAGTCGATTATGATTCGGGACCGCTCGAAATCGGCTTTAATGCGCGCTATCTGCTCGACATTACGAGCCAGCTCGATTCCGACACGGCTTTGTTCAAGCTGGCTGATCCGGGCTCGCCCACGCTCATCCAAGATCGGGATGGTGCGGCTGCCCTCTATGTTTTGATGCCGATGCGCGTGTGAGCCTCTTTTTTGATGCTCCCCTGATCCGCCGCCCGCATGTGCGGCGGCTGGTTCTCTCAGATTACCGCTCCTATGAGACCCTCGACCTCACGGTTGAGGGCGATCTCGTTGCGCTGGTGGGCGAGAATGGCGCGGGCAAAACCAATATTTTGGAAGCTCTGTCGCTGCTGACGCCGGGCCGGGGCCTGCGCCGGGCAGATTTGGCCGATTGTGCCCGTGAAAATGGTTCGGGTGGTTGGGCGGTCTCGGTCGAGCTTGAAGATCACGATCATTGCGTGCAGCTCGGCACAGGGCGCGAGCCATCGGAGGGCGCCCAACCCCAATCACGCAAATGTCGGATTGATCGTGCGCCTGTCGGCTCAGCGCGCGCTTTTGCTGATCATGTGCGCGTGGTCTGGCTCACCCCTTCAATGGATGGCTTGTTTACAGGGCCCGCAGGCGACCGTCGGCGCTTTTTGGATCGCCTCGTTTTAGCGGTGGATGCAGAACATGGCTCGCGTGTTTCAGCGCTGGAAAAAGCTTTGCGCAATCGCAATCGCCTGCTCGAGGAGCATTTTTCCGAAAGCACATGGCTCGATGCGGCGGAGCATGAAATTGCAGAAATTGCTGTTGCGGTTGCAGCGGCACGCAGCGAAACCGTGTCGCGTTTGGCAGGCCTGATCCAAGAGGGACGATTGAAAGAAACGCCCTTTCCTTGGGCAGATCTTGCGCTTGCGGGCGATTTGGAAGCCATGATCCCCGATCATCCAGCGCTAGAGGTGGAAGATCGCTATCGCGCCCTTTTGCGCGCCAATCGCGCGCGCGATGCTGCAGCGGGGCGCACATTGATTGGGCCACAAGCGGCCGATCTCATCGTCAAACATGGACCAAAAAATGCCGATGCGGCACGCTCTTCAACAGGCGAGCAAAAGGCTTTGCTGGTTGGTCTTGTGCTGGCCCATGCGCGTTTGGTGGCCTCTATGACGGGCCTTGTGCCACTGGTTTTGCTCGATGAAATTGCCGCGCATTTTGATCCACTTCGCCGGGGCGCACTGTATGAGGCTTTGGCGGAATTGGGTGCACAAGTTTGGATGACGGGGGCTGATCCGGCCGCCTTTCTCGACCTTGGCCGTGAGGCGCTTTTGTTGCGTGTGAGCCCGGGTCAGATCAGCCCAACGGGGGCTTAAAAAGCTTTCGATAAAATTGCGAAAAACCCCATATTTTTCGCCGCTTTTTCGTGCATTTTGAGCCTCATCTGGGCTAAACTTTCTTCACCGATTCGCGTGTTGAAAATGGGCCTCCGAAACAAAAGTTTTTCATGCGTTTTTCGGACCGGCTCACCCAATCAAATTGAAAGATCGCTCGCCCTATGGCTGACCCTGCTGCAATGCCCGAAGAACCGTCTTACGGCGCCGATTCGATCAAAGTTCTTCGTGGTCTCGACGCGGTGCGCAAACGCCCGGGCATGTATATTGGCGACACGGATGACGGCTCGGGTCTGCATCACATGGTCTATGAAGTCGTCGATAATGCGATCGACGAAGCTTTGGCCGGGCACGCAACGCTTGTCACCGTCACGCTGAATGCAGATGGGTCTTGCACCGTCACTGATAATGGTCGCGGCATTCCAACCGATATTCATGCGGAAGAAGGCGTGTCGGCTGCTGAAGTCATCATGACGCAGCTCCATGCGGGCGGAAAGTTTGACCAAAATTCCTACAAAGTGTCTGGCGGTCTACATGGTGTGGGCGTGTCGGTCGTTAATGCGCTGTCAACGTGGTTGAAGCTGCGCATTTGGCGTGATGGCAAAGAGCATGAGATTGAATTTGCGCATGGCGATGCTGTTGCGCCCTTGAAGGTTCTCGGCGATGCGCCGATGGATGGCGCTGCACCCAAGCGCGGGACGGCTGTGACCTTCCTGCCGTCTCCGCAAACTTTCACCATGATCGAATTTGATTATTCGACCATTGAACATCGTTTGCGTGAATTGGCTTTCTTGAATTCGGGCGTGCGCATTGTGCTCACCGACGCGCGTCATGCGGAAAAGAAAGTCGAAGAACTTTTCTATGAAGGCGGGCTGGAAGCTTTCGTGCGTTATTTAGATCGCGCGAAATCACCATTGATTGGCGCACCCATTATGATGCGTGGTGAGCGTGATCGCATCACGGTCGAGGTCGCATTGTGGTGGAATGACAGCTATCATGAAAATGTTTTGGCATTCACCAATAACATTCCCCAGCGCGACGGCGGTACGCATTTGGCGGGCTTCCGCGCCGCATTGACACGCCAAGTGACGGGCTATGCGGAAAGCTCTGGCATTACGAAAAAAGAAAAGGCTGACCTCACGGGCGACGATTGCCGTGAAGGCCTGACCTGCGTCCTTTCGGTGAAAGTGCCTGATCCGAAATTCTCGTCGCAAACCAAAGATAAATTGGTTTCCTCCGAAGTGCGTCCTGTTGTGGAAAGCCTCGTCAATGAGATGCTCCAACAATGGTTTGAAGAGCATCCCTCAGACGCCAAAATGGTTGTCACCAAAGTGGTTGAGGCAGCGCTTGCGCGTGAGGCAGCCCGTAAAGCCCGAGAATTGACGCGCCGCAAGGGTGCGCTCGATGTTGCCAATCTGCCGGGCAAGCTGGCGGATTGTCAGGAACGCGATCCATCCAAGGCTGAGCTCTTCATCGTCGAAGGGGATTCGGCAGGCGGCTCTGCCAAGCAGGGGCGCAATCGCGAATATCAAGCCGTTCTGCCCTTGCGCGGTAAGATTTTGAATGTGGAGCGCGCGCGTTTCGACAAAATGTTGTCGAGCCAAGAAATTGGCACTCTGATCACAGCGCTTGGGACGGGTATTGGTCGTGACGACTTCAATCCCGATAAGCTGCGCTATCATAAAATCATCATCATGACGGACGCCGATGTCGACGGCGCACATATTCGCACGCTGCTTTTGACGTTCTTCTTCCGTCAAATGCCGGAGCTGATTGAGCGCGGTTATATCTACATTGCGCAGCCACCACTCTACAAAGTGAAGCGCGGTCAGTCTGAGCAATATTTGAAAGATGAGCGCGCGCGCGAAGAATATCTCATCGACAATGGCCTTGAAGGCGCGATCCTGCGCACAGGCCAAGGTGGTGAGCGCGGCGCGCAGGATTTGCGCGCTATCATTGAAGAATCGCGCATCGTCCGTCAGGTCTTGGCGCAGCTTCACTCGCGTTATGATCGCACAGCCGTTGAACAAGCCGCCATTGCAGGCGCGTTGAAGCCGATTGGTCTCATGTCGGATGATGAGACTGCGCGTTTGGCAGCAGATATTGCGCGTCGTCTCGATGCTTTGTCAGAAGAGACAGAACGCGGCTGGACCGCCAGTGTTGAAAATGGCGGCTATGTTTTTGCCCGCGAAGTGCGTGGCGTGCGTCAGGCTTCCGTGCTTGATGCGGGCCTGTTGGCCTCTGCTGAGGCGCGCAAGCTTGATGAACATTCAGCCTCTTTGCGCGAAGTCTTTGAAAGCCCCGCTCTGTTTACCCGCAAGGCAGAAGAGACAC
>CAWUNF010000168.1:0-4291 GCA_963923195.1 uncultured Hyphomicrobiales bacterium
CAATCTCACTTTCATGCTTCATCGTCATGCCGATTTCATCTAAGCCCTCGATGAGACGCGTTTTATCAGATGCGGAAATCTCAAAGGCAAATGTCTCGCCATTGGGCGCACGCACGATCTGTGCTGGCAAATCGACGAAGAAGGCTTCAGCGCCATCAATCTGTATCACTTGCGCCTGCAAGCGATCCATTGCCGCGCCGGAAAGCTCAATCGGCAAGAGACCATTCTGCAAACAATTTTCACGGAAAATATCGGCGATTGAGCGCGCAATGACGCAGCGGATGCCAACACCCGTCAAACACCAGACCGCGCTTTCACGCGAAGAGCCGCAACCAAAATTTTCATTGGCGATAAGAATGGCTGGGTTTTTGTACTGCGGCTTGTTCAGCACGTGATCGCTCGGTGAACCATCCGCATGGATGCGCTGGCGCTTGAACAAAAGCTCACCCCAATCGGGCGACAGGCCTTTGGCAAGCTGCAACGGCGCGATCTGATCGGTGTTAATGTCATCTTCAATCATCGGCATGGCCGGACCTTGAAGCGTGCTGAAAGGTTGCATGACTTATCCTTGAAGCTTGCGCACATCGGTGATGCGGCCTGTCACAGCAGCAGCGGCTGCAAGTGCTGGCCCAACAAGATGCGTGCGCACGCCCCTGCCCTGACGATTTTCAAAATTGCGATTGGTGGTCGAGAGCACACGCTGCCCCGCCTCACCCATGTCACCATTGGTGCCCGCGCACATAGA
This sequence comes from uncultured Hyphomicrobiales bacterium, assembly GCA_963923195.1. Classification (GTDB taxonomy): domain Bacteria; phylum Pseudomonadota; class Alphaproteobacteria; order Rhizobiales; family Beijerinckiaceae; genus Terripilifer. The sequence continues at coordinate 746 of CAWUNF010000168.1, forward strand.
GCAACCGCTCTCGCCCCACAGAAAGCCCGCATCTTTGAAAATGCGATCAAGCCCGCGCGCTTCAGCCTCACGCTTCACTTGGCTAGAGCCCGGCACGGCCCAAGCCGTGACGCCCGGCGCGACTTTACGCCCCTTCACAATATTTGCGGCAATTTCCAAATCGGGCAGACGCGAATTGGTGCAAGACCCAATAAAAACGCGACCAACGGACAATCCTTCAATCGGCGCACCGGGCTCAAGACCCATGTAAGAAATGGCACGCTCAACAGGCGCGCGCTTGTCTGCATCCAATTGGGATGGATCAGGCACAAGCCCATCAATGCCGATCACTTGGCTTGGCTCTGTGCCCCATGTGATCTGCGGTGAAAGACCAGAGCAATCGACATCAATCTCTTTGTCGAAGACGGCCTCTGCATCTGTGAAAAGTGTGCGCCAATAGGTGAGCGCTTGATCCCATTGCGCACCATCAGGCGCGAAGGGACGGCCCTTGATCCAATGAAATGTCGCATCATCAGGCGCCACAAAGCCCGAGCGCGAGCCCATTTCAATGGTGAGATTGCAAAGCGTGAGACGCCCTTCAATCGGCAGAGCCCGCGCAACGGGACCTGCAAATTCAATCGCAAAGCCCCCCCCGCCTGACACGCCGAGTTTGGCGATGACAGCGAGTGCGACATCCTTGCCCGCCACATCAGCGCCGAGCGACCCTAAAAGATTCACGCGCAAGCGTTTGGGCCGCGAAAGTGTGATGACCTGCGTTGCCAAAATATGTTCAAGCTCAGTCGTGCCGCAGCCAAAAGCCAGAGCCCCAAGGCCGCCCACTGTGCACGCATGAGAATCTGGCACAGCGTGCGTCGCGCCCGGCAAAACGAGACCGAGTTCGGGCGCCACGACATGGCTGATGCCTTGATCAGGATCGCCCAAATCAAAAACACGCACGCCATTTTTGCGCGAGCCTTCGCGCATGGCGCGCACGAAGGCCGCACCTTCTGCATAAGTGTCATCTGTGCGTCCCGGTTGCACCGAGACGGAATGATCTTGCATGGAAAAAGTGAGATCGGGGCGGCGCACTTTTCGTCCCGCTTGCGCGAGTTTGCCGAAAGCATGCGGCGCATGGAGATCATGCAGCACATGACGGTCGATATAGATGAGCTCGCGCCCATCTGCACGACGACCAACCAAATGCTGATCCCAAATTTTGTCGAAAAGCGTGCGGCCCCGATTGCTCATTATTTCGCGCCCATCGCGTCCATGCTTTCCTTCAGCGCGGAAATGATTTCAGGCGAAGCGCCCGAAAGCGCCTTGAACACCTTGGCCGCTTCCTTTTCATCAACATAATCGAAGGGCAGACCATTGCGCTGCACAGATTCCGCGATGAAATCCTTGTCGTTCATCGTGTCGGCAATCGCCTTGCGCAAAATCGCAAGAGCGGGTTCCGGCGTGCCGGGAGGCGCAAGACCCACATAAGCCAAATCGCCGAATTGCTGGACGGTCCAGTTAAAGGCATTCCACAAAGGGCCTTCAGGCAATTTGCCATGAATCTCCTTATAGAGATCTTGGAAGGCTGGCATATCGCTCACATCTTTGCGGCGCTCATAAGCGCCCTTCTCGTCAGAGGCAACGAGATAGGCAAAGCCCATGCCTTCACCCGATTGGATAAAGCCCTTTGAGCGGGTGCGGAACGTTGCAAGGCTGGTATTGTGGAAATTCACTTCACCACGCTGCAGCGCCAAGAACACATCAGCACCGCCACGATAGCCTGTGACCACCTTATGCGGCACGCCCAAAGCTTTCAAAGATAGATGCGCAAGAATGCCAGACAAATCGGTCGTGCCATAAGCACCAACGATAATATTCTTCGCCTTCATAATATCGGCAGGCTTTTTCGCGCCTTCCAAAGCATCCACGCGCATATAATTCACGCGCACATCAGAAATGCCGCCGAGATAGGGGAATTGATCATAGCGTGCCCGCAGACCCTGATTGCCAAGCGCTTGCGCCAGCGGATCCCAGAGCGAGAAGATGATCTGAGAACCATCCTTCGGGGCTTTTTCATAAATATAATTGAAGGCCAGCACACCGCCTGCGCCCGGCATATTTTGCACGACGATCGAAGGATCGCCCGGAATATGCTTTTTCAAATGCGGCGTGAAAAGACGCACCAAAGTATCAGCCGAACCACCGGCTGCGAGACCCACCATCACGGTCAATGTCTTGCCATGATAGAAATCTTGCGACTGCGCAGCGGCGGGGCGTGCGACGAATGCTGAGAGTGCAGTGGCGGCAAGCGCCAGACCTTTCATCCAAACCTTCATCTTTCCTCCTTTGGCCGCTTCAATGAGAGGGAGCGGCCTTGATTGAACTTACGCAGATCAGGCCTTGCCGGATGCAGGCGGGGTGAATTTCGCTTCGCGCGCCTGCCAATCAGCAAGACGCAAAATATCAAGATAATCGCTCATGGGCGCAGCGCCCACGCTTGCTTTGGCGACATCGCCTGTCTCTTTCAAGACGCGCAGAAAATTCTGCATGGAGGGAAGCGCTGCAAGCAACATGCAGACCGAGCAAGAGAGCAGACGGAACCCAATGCGCTCCAAAGTCTTCACGTCCAGCGGCGGCACAGAACCCGTCGGCGTGACATTATAGAGAAGCGGAATGTCAATCGCGCGGCCAATCTCTTCAGCTTCTTCGAGCGTTTTGGGACCTTCGATGAAGATGACATCTGCGCCAGCCTTTTGATAGGCCTGCGCGCGCTTGATCGCAGACGCTAAACCCTCAACCGCCCGCGCATCTGTGCGCGCGCAAATGACAAAATCATCATCAAGCCTCGCATCAACCGCAGCTTTGACTTTGCCTTCCATTTCGTCCGATGAAATGACGCGCTTGCCTTCCAACATGCCGCAACGCTTCGGGCTGACCTGATCTTCGATCATCATGGCGGCAACACCGGCGCGTTCAAATTCCATCACGGTGCGGCGCACATTGAGCGCATTGCCATAGCCCGTGTCAGCATCAGCAAAAATGGGCAGACCACTGGCCTGTGCCATAGCACCAGCATTGGCGGCATTTTCAGCCAAGGTCATAATGCCAACATCGGGCATGCCAAGCTTCATGGCAGAGGCCGCATTGCCCGAGCTCATTAAAGCTTCATATCCTTCATGCGCGATCAAACGCGCCGAAAAGGCATCTCCCACGGAGGGGATCATGGTGATTTGCTTGCGCGCGATCAATTGGCGAAAGCGCGTTGTCGGCCTTTGCACCGCCATGCTGTTTCCTCAACCTTGAGCTTTTTCATGCCTTGGCCGCCCGATTCCGGAGCGGCGCTCCTTTTTATTGGGATGAGCGGCGCTTTGCAAAAGGCCCCGCCTTGTGGCCCAAAGCACCGCCCCTTACAAATCACACCATGCTGAACCGCCTCATTCCAGATCCTTTCCTTGCCGCCCTCTTTGGTGTTGTCATTCTGGCAGCCCTGCTGCCGGCCTCTGGCCGGGCGGCTGAGGCGGTGGATGTGGTCGCCAATTTTGCCATCGCGCTGCTGTTCTTCTTGCAAGG
>CAWUNF010000169.1:0-4248 GCA_963923195.1 uncultured Hyphomicrobiales bacterium
GGCTGCGGAACGCTGTTCCGTATGAAGGAACTGGCCGGTTCAATAACAAGTGTCCTGACAGCGGTCAACGCCCCATAGGCCTTTATCTAAGCCTTTTGATGAATACGGGTGGGACAGCGGATCGGGACGAGCACGGGAGCTCGCTATGCTGAAGAAAGAACAGAACGACCTTGTGACCCAGACGGGTCCGGGAACGCCGATGGGGGATCTCTTCCGCAGCTATTGGCTGCCGATCCTGCTCTCTGAAGAATTGCCTGAGAATGATTGCCCGCCGGTGCGCGTGAAGGTTCTCTCCGAGCGCATGATCGCGTTCCGCGATTCGGAAGGCAAACTCGGTCTCATCGACGAATTCTGCGCGCACCGTGGTGTTTCGCTCTGGTTCGGCCGTAACGAAGAATGCGGTCTGCGCTGCCCCTATCACGGCTGGAAGTTTGACACGACCGGCCAATGCGTGGACGTGCCGTCTGAGCCCGCTGAATCGGGCTATGCCAAGAAGATCAAGCTCAAGAATTATCCGCTGATCGAAAAGGGTGGCGTGTTGTGGACCTATATGGGCCCTGCTGAAACCATGCCGCCAGAGCCAGAGTGGGAATTTGCGACCGTTCCGCTGAACCAGAGCTTCACCTCGAAGCGTTTGCAGGAATGCAATTGGTTGCAGGCGATGGAAGGTGGCATTGATTCCAGCCACGTGTCCTTCTTGCATCGCGGTGACTTGAACAATGATCCTTTGTTCAAGGGCGCTGCTGGCAACAAGTACAATCTGGCGGATTCAAAGCCTGTCTTCGAAGTCGTGGAAGCGCCCGGTGGTCTCTACATTGGCGCGCGTCGCAATGCCGAAGAAGGCCGGTATTACTGGCGTATTACGCCTTGGGTGATGCCATGCTTCACAATGGTTCCCCCGCGTGGCGATCATCCGATCCACGGCCATTTCTGGGTTCCGATTGACGATGAAAACTGCACGGCTTGGAGCTTCGATTATCATCCAACACGCGCGCTCACCGATACAGAGCGTCAGGCGATGAAGGATGGTAAGGGCATCCATGTGAAATATGTGCCGGGCACCTATCGTCCGCTCGCCAATAAGGACAATGATTATCTGATGGACCGTGCGGCCCAGAAGGCTGGTCGTACTTATTCGGGCGTCGAAGGCATTGGAATGCAGGATGCATCCTTGCAAGAATCGATGGGCCCGATCTGCGATCGCACCAAGGAAAACTTGGTCGGCACAGACAATGGTATCATCATGGCACGTCATCGTTTGATGCGCGCGGCCAAGGCGCTGAAGGAAAAGGGTGAGCTGCCTCCGGGCCGTACGGTTGAGCATATGAAAGTGCGCTCGGCCGCTGTCATCCTGCCGCCGGACCAGCACTACAAAGAAGCTGCGAAGGAAGCGCTCATCGCCAAGCCTGGCGTGAAGCAAGCTTCGGTTTGATGTGAGTGTCCCCCTCCCTCTTTATCGGGGGAGGGGATTTTTTGAAGACGAGCTAGAAGGAAACGTCATCATGCTTTTGAGTGAATCGGCCCGTGTTACGACCGCTCAAGAAGCTCGTTTCCGTATTCAATATCCCAATTCCAAGCCGCGCGCTGTGAAGGTGATTGCGCTTGATGCCGAGGCGGCCCGCCTCGTTGATGAGATTTCGCAACAAAAGTGGAATGGTGCGGCTTTCTTTAAGTCGCTGTCCTTTGAACATTCGGGCGAAGCCAATGCGAAAGCCTGGCTGAATGATTTGGCTGGCCATACCAGCGAATTGGCAGGCGAAGTCGCCAATGCGGATTGCGTGGTGGTGATTGCAGGCGCTGGTGAAGATGCCGCCTCAGTCTCGGTCATTGCTGAACTCTGTGCCCAACATCACAAGACATTGGTGGCACTCGTTGTGCCGCAAGGCTCTTATGATCAAGACACGGTGGATCGCTCGCTCAAGGCGCTGCGCCCCTTTGCCAAAATGCTCGTGATTGCGCATGAGCGCGATTATATCGAAGCCATGCTGACCGCGTTGCGCGCTTAAGGCATGAGTGAGACGAATAAGGGGACGCAGCCGCCCCTTCCCAAATTCCGCGCTTTGCCAAAATCCATTGATCGTTCGCTGATTGTGATGATCTTGATGGTTGTTGTTGCGGGCATTGCCTGTTGGTTTGTTGAAGGCCAAGAGGCTTTTGTCGAAAGTTTTTCGTCTGATCTGAAAATGATGATGCAGATTGTGCCGAAATTAGCGGCGGCTCTGCTGGTTTCGTCCTTCTTGCAATTGATGATCCCGCGCAAGCTTGTCGCCAAATGGATTGGCGAAGAATCGGGCGCAAAAGGTGTTGCGATTGCCACAACCATTGGCGCAATGACGCCCGGCGGGCCGATGACGAGCTTTCCAATGGTGAGTGCGCTTGCAGAATCCGGCACAGGCCGCGCGCCGCTGATTGCTTATCTTGTCTCTTGGTCAAACCTTGGTTTTCAGCGTCTGCTGATTTGGGAATTGCCGCTGCTGGGGCCGACCTTTTTGATCATGCGCTATATCGCCTGTCTGCCATTGCCGTTTTTGGCAGCATGGCTTGCCACCAAAATCCCGATGAGCATCGAAAAGGATCCAAAATCCTGATGCTCGATCTTTCCACCATCATTCTGTTTCTTATCGCGCTTGGCTTGGCGATGATGGCGGCGCGTCGCCAGCCGCATATTGTGAAGCAGGGCACACTCATGTCGATGGAGCGCTTCTTCGCCGTTCTGCCGCGCATGGGGCTTGCCATTCTGGCTGCAGGCTTTGTGTCAAAACTTGTGCCCTCTGGCCCAATTGCCCATCACATCGGACCTGATAGCGGGCTTTATGGCATTTTGCTGGCCTCGCTCATTGGCGGCTTTATTCCTTCAGGCCCGAGCGTGTCTTTTCCGGTCGTGGTTATTCTCTTGCAAGCGGGAGCTGGCTTTCCGCAAGTGGTTGCATTTCTGTCCGCTTGGTCGGTTGTCGCGCTGCATCGCATGTTGATTTATGAAATTCCGCTGATGGGCTGGCGTTTCTCGCTGGTGCGCGTGGTTTCCGCTTTGCCGCTCGCGCCCTTGTCTGGCGTGCTCGCGCAAATCATCATCGATCTGTTTCCGATGAAATAGGGGGCTTTATGAAACGCGCTTTTGCTTTGGCCAGTCTCGGTCTCATCTCTGCCAGTGGGCTTGTGCAAGCAGACAGCGCTTCTTTCAAATCTCCCACGGGCAATATCAATTGCATCTATTCCGATTATGACAAAAAACCGGAAGTGCGTTGTGACATCATGCAATTTACGCCGTCATTCAAGACAGTGCCGCCGGGGACATCGAACGAGGTGATCACTTGTACGCCTGCAAAATTGCGCGGCTTTACCATTTCGCCGGATGATGCTGAGGGCAAAGCTTTTTGTCCAACTGATGCGGCCATTGACGGTGATCAGACTGTTTTGGCTTATGGCCAAACATTCAAGCGTGGCGGATTGATCTGTACATCAGAGATGTCTGGCATGACGTGCATGAATGCCGCAGGTCATGGTTTCTCGCTCTCACGCGCTTCGCAAAAGGTCTTTTGATTTTTCAGCGCATTGCGCCAAAGAAAAAGCGCCGGTGTTGCCACCGGCGCTTTCTGTTTCTTCAATCCTGAAAAGATCAGGCCAAGGCTTACGCCATGCCAGCCTTCAGGCGTTCCGGCGTGAACGGACCGCGGCGCAGGCGCACGCCTGTTGCATCATAGATCGCATTGCCGACAGCCGCGACGACGGGGCGCATCGAGCCTTCACCCGCACCGGACGGCGCAATGTTCTGGCGGTTGATGAGCACAACGTCGATGTCATGCGGACGCTCGGTGATGTCCAGAATAGGATAGGTCTGCCAGTCAATACTGGTGACGTTTTCCTTGCTGAAATTCACCTCTTCATGCAGCGCACGCGACAGGCCTTGGCAAATATTGCCTTCAATGCCCTGCGTGAGCAGACGCGGATTGATCACGACGCCGCAATCATGCGCCACCGTGAATTTGCGTGCATGCACCTTGCCAGTCTTCAGGTTGACATCCACTTCCGCAACAATGGCGACGCGGGTTCCGTTGCGCTGCGCATAGGCAATGCCCATACCCGTTGCAATGTCGCCCTTGCGTGCCTTCGTGGCGGCTGTGTGCGGCTTCCAGCCGGCCTTATCAGCAGCAGCTTTCAGCACATCCTTGTCGCGCTGGTCGGTCGCCGTCGCCAGACGGAAGGCCACCGGATCTTGGCCAAGTGCGAAAGCCACTTCATCAATGAAGC
>CAWUNF010000170.1:0-4238 GCA_963923195.1 uncultured Hyphomicrobiales bacterium
CGTGGGCTCGGAGATGTGTATAAGAGACAGTGACCGATAATATGCACGGCGGAAACATTATGCAGGCCCTTCAACGTATCGGTGATTTTGGCAATGCCATCCTCTGTTGAATCGACCACCACCACGATGCGATTGTCGCCCGCCGCCTTTTTAAATGCGTCAATGTCTGAGACACGCGCATCAATGAACACCACTTCCTGCGGCACGGGCGCAGGTGCGGGCGGAGCCGATGCCGCAGCAATTTGTTTGGCCAATTCTGCGGCCGCGTCAGCCGTTGATTTCGATGGATCTGTCTTGCTCGGATCCGTTTTGGACGCATCTGCCGTATCGGCAGCTTGCTTGGCCGCATCTGTGGCGGTCGCAAGCCCTGCCCCGTCAAAAACCATGCGCGGTTCCAGCGCAATCATCTCGCCAGCAAGCGGATCGCGGCGCAATCCTAATGCACGAATAGCGATTTCATCACGCGAGAGCGGCAAAAAGGGCTTGTTCATGGGCAATGACCATTTTGAAAAAAGGCATGACATCAAAAATTGCAAACGACATTACGCAACGGCGTTTGTTATCAATCTGCTAACAATAGCGACGCTTACGCCAAGCGTCTACCCATTGCGGGCATCACACTCTCGTAGGGTGAAGATTAATGATGAGTCTCAACCATAGGGTTGAAGCGCTCAGGTGTGCTCTACCGACACGACACCCGGTATCGCTTTGATTGCGCCTGCAATTTGCGCGGTGACTTGATAACGGCCGGGCAATTTCACTTCCACTTCGCCGCGCTCGCGATCCAGCATCAAGACGAAGGAAATCTCGCCATCTCCGCGCATACCGAGTCGCGCGCTGAGCGATTGAAGCGGGCTTTCGTCCCGCAAAAAGATCCGCAAACCTTTTTGCACGCGTTGTGCCGCCTGCTCCAAAGGCTCCACAGAGACAATGCGCGCCCGCACATCTTCGCCTTCCACATTGGCCTGCAGACCCACCAAAACCACCGCGCCTTTCTCAAGAAGATCGCGATATTGGTTCAAGCCTTCTTGGAACATAATGGCTTCATATTGCCCGGTCTGATCGGACAAAGTGACAATCCCCATTTTATTGCCAGACTTGGTGCGCCGTTCCGTGCGATCAAGGACGGTCGCTGCAAGCCGCGCAGCAGATGCGCCTTTTTTCACCGCGCGTGCAAATTCAGCCCAGCGCTCGACGCGCAATTTCTGCATGACATTTTGATAATCATCGAGCGGATGACCAGAGAGGAAAAAACCAACCGCATCAAATTCGCGCCGTAGACGCTCAGCCGCAGGCCATGACGGCACTTTGGGAAGGACAATTTTTTCAGGCTCGGCCATTGCGCCCCCAAACAAACTGTCCTGCCCGCCGGCCTTTTCAGCTTGCGTGCGATTGGCAATGGCCAGCACGGTTTCAAGCGCTGCAAAAGCGCGCGCGCGATCTGGCTCCATCTCATCAAAAGCGCCTGCCGCACAAAGCGATTCCAACACACGTTTATTGACATCACGCGGATTGATGCGGGCGGCGAAATCAGCCATATCCCGGAACGGTTTTTTGCCCCGCGCCTCCACAATGGCTGCCGCTTGGCCTTCGCCGACGCCCTTCACTGCCGACAAAGCATAGCGGATAGAAAGCGTGCCATCTTCCGCCTCATGCACGTCAAAATCGACGCCGGACGAGCGCAAAGATGGCGGCTCGACGCGAATACCAAGACGGCGCGCCTCATTGCGAAATTCTGAAAGCTTATCCGTATTGCCCTTATCGAGCGTCATAGAGGCCGCCATAAATTCAACCGGATAATTGGCTTTGAACCAACCCGTTTGATAGGCAATCAGCGCATAAGCGGCTGCATGTGATTTGTTAAAGCCGTAATCAGCAAATTTGGCGAGCAGGTCGAAAATTTCATCGGCCTTTTGCTGCGTGATGCCTTTTTCAAGCGCGCCTTTGACAAAGCGTTCGCGCTGCGCATCCATTTCCGCTTTGATTTTCTTACCCATCGCGCGGCGCAAGAGATCGGCTTCGCCAAGCGAATAGCCCGACAAAATCTGCGCGATCTGCATCACCTGCTCTTGATAGATGATAACGCCGCAGGTTTCCTTCAGCACAGGCTCAATCAGCGGATGAATATAATCAGCTTCAATCTCGCCATGCTTCACCGCGCAATAGGTCGGGATGTTCGCCATCGGGCCCGGGCGATAAAGCGCCACAAGCGCGATAATATCTTCTAGGCGGTCGGCGCGCATTTCAGCGAGCGCCTTACGCATGCCCGCCGATTCCACTTGGAACACGCCAATCGTCTCGCCGCGCCCGAGCATTTCATAAGTCTTTTGATCGTCGAGCGGGATCGCGCTAATATCAACCTCAATGCCGCGCTTTTTCAAAAGCTCGACCGTCGTCGACAAAGTGGTCAGCGTCTTCAAACCGAGAAAGTCAAATTTCACGAGGCCCGCAGGTTCCACCCATTTCATATTAAATTGGGTGGCTGGCATATCCGATTTTGGATCGCGATAAAGCGGCACCAATTCATCGAGCGGACGGTCACCAATCACAATGCCTGCCGCATGGGTTGAAGCATTGGAATAAAGACCTTCCAACGTCTCCGCAATCTTGAGCATCTGCCCAACATTGGGATCAGCTTCAGCCGCCTCGCGCAAACGCGGCTCGGATTCAATCGCTTGTTTGAGCGACACAGGTGCGGCCGGATTTTGCGGCACAAGCTTGGCAAGCTTATCCACTTGGCCAAGCGGCATTTCGAGCACACGCCCCACATTGCGCATCACACCGCGCGCCAAGAAAGACCCGAAGGTGATAATCTGCGCGACACGATCCGCACCATAACGATCGCGCACATAGCGGATGACTTCTTCGCGCCGTGTCTGGCAGAAGTCGATATCGAAATCCGGCATGGAAACGCGTTCTGGATTCAAGAAGCGTTCGAAAAGCAGGCCGAAACGCAGCGGGTCGAGATCGGTAATGGTCAGCGCATAAGCCACCAGTGAGCCCGCGCCCGAACCGCGCCCCGGCCCCACTGGAATATCTTGCGACTTGGCCCATTTGATAAAATCAGCCACGATCAAAAAATAGCCGGGGAATTTCATACGCGTGATGATGGAGAGTTCGAATTCGAGACGCTCTTCATAATCAGACGTCGCGAGCCCCGGTGCAGGCCCATGCTTGTCCAAACGCGCTTTCAAACCTTCTCGCGCTTGGCGGGCGAGTTCTTCCGCTTCTGCTTTTTCCGCAGTCTCCGCATCTGAAGCCTCACCGCCCGTCGTGAAGCGTGGCAAAATCGGTTTGCGCGTTAGCGGGCGATAAGAACAGCGCAGCGCAATCTCGACACTATTATGTGTTGCCTCGGGAAGATCCGCGAAAAGCTCCAGCATTTCCGCGCGTGTCTTAAACCGATGTTCGCGCGTGAGACGGCGGCGATCACCGGCCGACACCAATGTGCCTTCCGAAATGCAGAGCAAAGCATCATGGGCTTCATAGTCTGAGCGCGCCGGAAAATAAGGTTCATTGGTCGCAACCAGCGGCAGGCCCAGATCATAGGCCATATCGATCAAGACGGGCTCGACCGCTTTTTCCTCCGCCGTGTCATGGCGCTGCAATTCAATATAGAGACGCTTATCGAAAGCAGGCTGCAAAGCCGCCAGTCGGGCGCGGGCAATGTCGGCCCGCTCTTGCCGCAAAGCGCGATCCAACGGGCCGGATGGCCCCCCGGTGAGAGCGATCACGCCTGCTGCATGTTTGAGAACAAGCGACAAAGGCACATGCGGATTGTCCCCGGGTTCGGGATCAAGCCAGGCCTTTGAGCCAAGCTTCATCAAATTCTCATAACCCTCTTCGCTTTGCGCCAAGAGGACAAGCGCGCCCCGCCCGACCCCATGAATATCAGGACCGCGCACCCCAAGTGCTGCAGCATCCGCAAAGTCCACGTTGAGATGAACGCCAATGATGGGCTGGATGCCATCCTTGGAGAGCTTTTCGGAAAATTCGAGGGCACCGAACAGATTGTTCGTGTCCGTAATGGCAAGTGCCGGTTGGTGATCGGCGGCAGCAAGCTTGCCAAGCTTGGCAATGGTCAGCGCGCCCTCGCGCAGCGAGAAGGACGTGTGAACATGCAGATGGACGAAACCAACTTCTTTGATCACACGATTCAAGACACATGCTCCCGCTTGGTGAGGGCCAATATCGGCCATTGGCGCGGGCGTTGGAAGCAGGGTCTGAGCCCCGCCCAC
>CAWUNF010000171.1:0-4213 GCA_963923195.1 uncultured Hyphomicrobiales bacterium
TGGCCCCGGCAAAGCCCGCAATCACCTCGCCTTTGCCGAGGCGGCGGACTTTGCGAGCATTGCCCTTGATGATGGTTGGGCCAAGGCTGACCTGCCCATCCCCGCCAATCACCGTCCGGCCTCCTTTTTGGACCATTAAAATCGTAGTCGCATGCCAACCAGAGGACGGGGACGAGGCGGGAACAGACATGATCAGCTCCAAAACAAGGCGAAAGGCGGCATTTATGGACGCGGTAACAACCTGACAAGGGTCTTGAGCGTAACACAATGACGAGAAAGCATATCTAGGCCCGGTCTGAGGTAGCCATCCGACACCGGGCTTGCTAGAAGCCGCAGCATCATTTCAGGACGTCAATCATGCGTAGCGCCACCCTTTCGCGGCAAACCCGCGAAACCGACATCAAGGTGACGGTCAAGCTCGATGGAACGGGCAAGGCTGAGATCAAGACCGGCATCGGCTTCTTTGATCACATGCTCGACCAAATCGCCCGTCACAGCCTCATCGACATTGCGATTGAGGCCAAGGGCGATCTGCATATTGATCAGCATCACACGGTGGAAGACACAGGCATTGTACTCGGCCAGGCCATCCGTCAGGCGCTGGGTGATCTGCGTGGCATCACACGCTATGCCGATTGCCTTTTGCCGATGGATGAAACACTGACGCGCGTCGCGCTCGACGTCTCCGGCCGTCCGTTCCTCGTGTTCCGCACGACCTTCCATCACACGAAGGTCGGGGAATTCGACACGGATCTGGTGCGCGAATTTTTCCAAGCCTTCGCCATGAATGCAGGCATCACGCTGCATGTGGAAACGCTCTATGGGATCAATGATCACCATATTTCTGAATCCTGCTTCAAAGGCTTGGCGCGCGCCTTGGGTGCGGCCATTGCTATCGATCCGCGCCAAAAGGACCGCGTGCCCTCCACCAAGGGCAGCCTCTAAGGTCAGAAGAGCAAGTCAGGCATGAGCATCTATACGGTGCATATGAAGGAAACTTCGGATGAACCGTCCGCTTTCGAGCGGGCGGTTTTCGTGCGCGATGGTTTTGGCTGGTGGGCTTTCCTCTTTGGCCCGCTCTGGCTGTTGTGGAACCGTGCTTGGCTTGGCTTTGTGGTCTGGGCTTTGATTCAATTCGGTCTCACCGTCTTGGTGCAAAACCACATGATACACATCGGCGCGCAAAGCCTGTTGGAATTGCTGATTGCCTTGGTTCTAGGTTTTGAAGCCGCATCCATCCGCCGATATGTCTTAAATCGCCGCGGCTTTCGCTTCATCGACGTTGTGCAAGATCGCCGTCTTATTGATGCAGAGCGTCGTTTCTTCGCGCGCTATGAAATGGAAACAGCGCCTGCGACACTCAAGACCGCTGCAACAGCCGCACCGCATTTGGTTGGCCTCTTCCCATCGGCTGGAGCCTGATGAGATGAGTGTCGCAATTGTTGATTATGGGTCTGGCAATTTGCACTCGGCGCATAAGGCCGTGGAGCGCGCCGCCGCTGAGCAAGGCGTGCAGGTCATTGTCACATCTGATCCAAATATCGTGCGCAAAGCCGATCGCATCGTTTTGCCCGGCGTTGGTGCTTTTGCCGATTGCCGCCGCGGCCTCGACAATGTGGCAGGCATGGTCGACGCGCTCGAAGAAAGTGTCATTAAAGGTGGCAAGCCTTTTTTGGGCATTTGCGTGGGGATGCAATTGCTGGCCTCGCGCGGGCTTGAACATGGTGTGGCGCAAGGCCTCAATTGGATTCCCGGCGAAGTTATCGAGATCAAACCATCCTCGGCAGATCTCAAAGTTCCACATATGGGCTGGAACACTTTAGCCACGCGCCGCGTGCATCCGCTTTTGCAAGATGTACCGGTGGGCGACAATGGTCTGCACGCTTATTTCGTCCATTCCTATCATCTCAAAGCGGCTGATCCCGCGCATATTGTAGCGACGACAGAATATGGCGGCGAACTTACCGCTATGGTTGGTCGCGACAATATTGTCGGCACACAATTTCATCCCGAAAAGAGCCAAAAACTTGGTCTGGCTCTCATCGCTAATTTCCTCAGGTGGGCACCTTGATCCTCTTTCCCGCGATTGATCTCAAGCAAGGCGAATGTGTGCGCCTGATCCACGGCGATATGGATCAAGCAACCGTGTTCAACACGAACCCAGCCGCGCAGGCCCAAGCTTTTGAAGATCAGGGTTTCGAATATCTCCATGTTGTGGATCTGGACGGCGCCTTTGCTGGCGAGCCACGCAATGCACAAGCCGTGGAAGCGATTTTGAAGCGCATTAAAATGCCGGTGCAATTGGGCGGCGGTATTCGCGATATGCGCACGATTGATGGCTGGCTCTCAAAAGGCGTCACACGCGTCATCATTGGCACGGCTGCTGTGCGTGATCCTGATCTCGTGCGTGAAGCGGCCCGCCGCTATCCGGGCAAGATCGCCGTTGGCATTGATGCGCGCGATGGTCTGGTGGCTGTTGATGGTTGGGCGAAAGTCTCGCAAATCACAGCGCCTGAACTTGGCAAGCGTTTCGAGGATGCAGGCGTTGCAGCTATTATTTACACCGATATTTCGCGCGATGGCGTTTTGAAGGGCCTCAATATTGAAGCGACCCTTGCTCTCGCCGATGCGATTTCCATTCCTGTCATTGCATCGGGCGGTCTCGCTTCACTGGCTGATGTCGAGCGTTTGTTGATGCCTGATTGCAATAAGCTTGCAGGCGCCATTACAGGCCGCGCACTCTATGACGGTCGTCTTGATCCGGCGCAGGCTCTGCGTTTGATCCGCGCTGCGCGGGAGGCTCGGCTTGCTTAAATGCCGCGTCATTCCCTGTCTTGATGTGAAAGACGGTCGCGTCGTCAAAGGCGTGAATTTTGTCGATCTCAAAGATGCAGGCGATCCAGTTGAAAGCGCCATTGCCTATGATGCGGCAGGCGCGGATGAACTCTGCTTTCTCGATATTACCGCGAGCCATGAAAATCGCGGAACGATCCTCGATGTGGTTCAGCGCACGGCAGAAGCTTGTTTCATGCCCCTCACCGTGGGTGGGGGCGTGCGCACAACCGATGATATTCGCAAACTCCTGCTCGCGGGCGCGGATAAAGTCTCCATCATGACAGCAGCGGTGAACAACCGTGATTTCGTGCGCGAAGCGGCCGAGAAATTCGGCAGCCAATGCATTGTGGTCGCCATTGATGCGAAACAAGTCGCACCCGGCCGCTGGGAAATCTTCACACATGGTGGACGCAAGCCCACAGGCCTTGATGCCATTCAATATGCCAAGGAAGTGGTGGCGCTGGGGGCAGGTGAAATTCTCCTGACCTCTATGGACCGCGATGGCACAAAATCCGGCTTTGACATTACGCTCACACGCGCCATTGCAGATGCCGTGCAAGTGCCCTTGATCGCATCAGGCGGTGTCGGCACTCTGGACCATCTGGTGGAGGGCATTCGCGATGGTCATGCGACCGCCGTTCTGGCCGCATCCATTTTCCACTTCGGCGAATTCACCATTCGCCAAGCCAAAGACCATATGAAACGCGCGGGCCTGCCCGTTCGCATGGATTAAAGGAGCTCGAGACATGTCCTTTCGTCTTGAAGACCTATCCGCGATCATTGCGGCGCGAAGCGCAGCAACGGCCGAAAAATCCTATACAAAATCCCTTCTCGACAAGGGCATGACCCAATGTGGCAAAAAATTTGGCGAAGAAGCAGTTGAATTCGCCATTGCTGCCGCACAAGGCGATAAAGCCGCTATGACGGCCGAGGCCGCAGACGTGCTCTATCACCTTTTGGTAGCGCTTCAGGCGGCAAGCATTCCGTTGCAAGATGTTCTGGATGAATTGGGCCGGCGCACCGGCAAGTCAGGACATGAGGAAAAAGCCGCCCGGGGCTAAAACCCTTTGAGCCGGGGCGGGGACAAGAAATGAAAACAAAAACCGCAGCGCCCGCGATGCCACCTCAAGAGCTTTCGCCCTACCGCCATTTCTCGCGGAATGAATGGGCGGCGCTGCGCGCCGACACGCCTCTCACACTTACCATCGAAGATCTGGAAAAACTCCAGTCGATGAATGACCCGATTTCGGTCGATGAAGTGATTGCGATTTACCTACCGCTGTCGCGTTTGCTCGCGCTTTATGTGGCTGCCACACAAGGCCTGTTTAAAGCCACGCAACGCTTTCTCGGCGCTGAAGATGGCAAGATGCCCTATATT
>CAWUNF010000172.1:0-4197 GCA_963923195.1 uncultured Hyphomicrobiales bacterium
GGGCATTGATGATGCAATGGTGGCTGGCAAAACCATTGATCCCGCCGATGTTGCTGCTTTCATTGAAAAGGCAGATTTGATCATTGCGCATAATGCAGGTTTTGACCGTCGCTTTATGGAAATCTTCTGCGAAGATTTCGTGCATAAGCCTTGGGCCTGTTCCATGTCGCAAGTGGATTGGCAGGCGGAAGGTTTTGAAACGCTGAAACTTTCTTTCCTCGCAGCCACTGCTGGTTTTTTCTATGACAAGCATCGCGCCGTGCATGATTGCCATGCGGCGATTGAATTGCTTGCGCGGCCTTTGCCAAAAAGCGGCCAGCGGGCAATGGCGCAATTGCTCGATAAAGCCCGCGCGCCAAGTTGGCGCATTTGGGCCTCGCAAGCGCCTTTCGAAATGAAAGATGTTTTGCGCCAGCGCGGCTATCGCTGGAATGCTGATGGGGTGGGCGCGACCAAAGCTTGGACCATTGATGTGCCCGATGCCCGCAAAGAGGAAGAATGCCGTTTCCTCCAAGAGGAAATCTATGGCCGGCCACAGGCCATTAATTGCCGCAAAATCGACGCCTATGAGCGTTTCTCGGCCCGGGTCTAAGGACCTATTTGCCTCAAGAGCGCGATTGTGGAAAAGGAAGCGCCGAAAGGGCCGCACATGGCCCGGCGAGCCGCAAGGGCACGAGACTTTAAAATGCGTATGGTCCTGAGATCGAAGATCCACAATGCCACGGTCACGGAGGCCAATCTTGCCTATATTGGCTCGATCACCATTGACGCCGATCTGATCGAACGCGTGGGCCTTTGGCCGGGAGAGCGCGTGCTGGTCGTCTCCAACACATCTGGCGCACGTCTTGAGACCTATGTGATCACGGGCGAGCGGGGATCTGGCCAAATTTGCATGAATGGTGCGGCCGCCCATCTGATTAAAGAGGGCGAAGAGGTCATCATTATGGGCTTTGAATTGACTGACCAGCCGATCACGGCCAACGTCATCTTGGTCGATAAGAAAAACCGCTTTCTGCAAGACCTGACAGAAAAGCCCAATACGAAAATCTGATTTTTAAAGAGAAAAAGCTTGGTGGAGCTGAGCGGGATCGAACCGCTGACCTCGTCATTGCGAACGACGCGCTCTCCCAACTGAGCTACAGCCCCAAGCAGGCGGCTATGTAGCGAGGCAGCTTTCCCCTGTCAACGCGAGCGGGTTGCGAAAGCTTGCGAAAACAGCGGCGATCTGCCCCTGCGGCATCGCTTGCCGGAAGCAAAATGGAGAGCTAAACCGGAAGAGTTCTATCCGGAGCCCCCATGCGCGCGATCCTTGATCTCATTCTGCTCATTCTGCAGCTCTATAGCTGGATCATCATTGGCATGGCCATTCTGTCATGGCTGGTGGCTTTTGGTGTGATCAATATTCGAAATGATTTTGTCCGCGCCATTTGGAATGCGCTCTTGGCGCTCACCGAACCCGTGCTCATGCCCTTGCGCCGACGCTTGCCAAATTTTGGTGGGCTTGATCTGTCGCCCGTCATCGTCCTGCTTGGCATTTTCTTCCTCGAGCGGGTGATCCTCTACTATGTCTATCCGGCTGTGATGGGCTTTTAATGCCGGGCCAGCCGTGGTCTGCGCGCCCAGATGGGCTTGTCATTGAAATCCGATTGACGCCCCGCGCAGCTATGGATCGCATCGACGGGATCGAAACTTTGGCAGATGGCCTGCCCGTCCTCAAAGCCCGTGTTCGCGCCGTGCCAGAAAAAGGTCGCGCCAATGAGGCCATCCTCAAACTCCTCGCCAAAACATTAGGCCTGCCCCCGTCGCGCACGCGCCTCCTTGCGGGCGACACAGCACGTCGCAAAAGCATATTTTTAGAAGGCGACCCAGAAACCCTCGCCCAAAGCCTGATGGCAGTCCTTGATTCCAAGGGCTAGGTGCAGCGCAGCATCTTCCGCACTACCATAGGGCCCAGATGCGAGCTGGAGAGCAAACGATGGTTGTGGCCTTGAAAACCAATGAAGGACATTTTTTCGAGGATTTTCGCCTCGGCCAAATCTTGCGCCATGCCACGCCGCGCACGATCACGACAGGTGATGTTGCGCTTTACACTGCACTGACCGGCTCGCGCTTTGCCGTGCAATCGTCGGATGAATTTGCACGCAGCCTTGGCTATCCTCAAAGTCCGATTGATGATCTTCTCACCTTCCACATGGTTTTTGGCAAAACCGTGCCGGATGTGTCGCTCAATGCTGTTGCTAATCTCGGCTATGCGGCATGTCGTTTTCTCGCGCCGGTTTTTCCAGGCGATAGCCTATCATCCATTTCAGAAGTCATCGGCTTGAAGGAAAATTCCAACAAGCAAACGGGCGTTGTCTATGTGCGCTCGAAAGGCGTCAATCAGCATGGTGTGACCGTGCTTGATTATGTGCGCTGGGTGATGGTGCGCAAACGTGATGTCGCTGCAAAAATAGCCGAAGAAAAAATCCCTGATCTGCCCAAAGCTTTAACACCAGTAGAGATTGGCGCCGCTTGCCCGCGCATTGCCAATGATCAATTTGATTATGGATTGTCCGGCGCGCCACATCGCTTTGCTGATTATGCCAAAGGTGAGCGCATTGACCATGTCGATGGCATGACGGTGGAAGAGGCCGAACATATGACGGCCACACGCCTCTACCAAAACACAGCCAAAGTGCATTTCAATCAATTCACCGAAGGACAAGGCCGTTTTGGCCGACGCCTCATCTATGGCGGCCATGTCATTTCACTCGCACGCGCGCTGAGCTTTAATGGGCTTGGAAATGCTTTTCATATTGCAGCCATCAATGGTGGGCGCCATGTAGCGCCTCTCTTTGCAGGCCTAACGGTCCATGCATGGAGTGAGATTCTCGACACGTCCGAATTGCCGGGGCGCACAGATGTCGGTGCTTTGCGCATTCGCACCATTGCCACGAAAGACAAGCCTTGCAGCGCTTTCCCGAACCAAGAAGGCGATGGTTATGATCCAGCCGTCATTCTCGATTTGGATTATTGGGCGCTCATTCCACGCTGATTATTGCGGTGCGCGTTTGAGCAAAAATTCCCACATCAGACGTGCGCCATCGAGATCATTGTTTTGAGCACCGACCGGCATGCCGCGCGAGCCCGACAAGCGACGCCCAGGAATTGTATGTCCACCGCCTTCAACTTTCACAAATACAACCGGCGCACGACAAGCAACGCCATGATCAATGAGAACGCGTGATCCATCATTGCGATCGCGATCAAGGATGGTCTCTGTATGGCGTCCAGCGCATTGCGCGGCTTTGGTGAACAAAGAATAAGTCGCTTCAGATGAGAGCACGTCGCGCGGGCCTTCCGGCATATTGGCAATGCCGCCATTGAAAGGCACCATTGGATCAGCCGTGCCATTCATCAGCATGAAAGCCACTGGCTGCACGGGATTGCAGGATGCGGCCCATTCAACCGGCATATTGGCCACAAAAGCACCTGCGCCTGAAAAGAGGTCGCTTTGCTCGCAAGCAATTTTCATTGCCAACATGCCGCCACCCGATACACCTGCCACATAAATGCGACGATGGCTGGCCACGCCTTGCTCAATCAAACGTGTCGCCAAGGCGCGCAGGAAAGCGGCATCATCAGGGGCTGGCTCACCGGGCTTAGCGCGGCCCCAATAGCCATCCACCGCATCTGGATAAACAACAATGGCGCCGACTTTGCGCGCGGCCATATCAACACCCAGATTGCGGCGCGCGCGCAAACCCGCGCCCGACCCGCCCGCGCCCCCATGCAAAACCATAATGACAGGACGGCGACGCTTCTTCAGTCGATCAAATTCAACAAGGGTCGCCGTGCGTTTGACACCATTAATGGTGAGCGTAACGCGCCCATAAGCGGCTTGCGCCGGCTGCAGCTCAAAGAAAAAGCCACAGAGAAGCGCAGCGACAAAAGCCGCCACGGCACTGAATCGTTGGAGGAGCACGAACATGGTGCAATTGTGGGGGAAGCCGCGCCAACCTGCAAGGCTGCAAGAGATTGAGCTTTGACCTTCAGGGGCACGTCGCGGCATGATGTCTTTAAAAGGCGGGAGGAAGCGATGCAGGACGCCACAGCAGCGCCAAAGGTCTGGCTCGATATGGACCAAGCCGCGCTTGATGCAGCTTATGACCAATCCGTTTACGCCCCCAATCAAAGCGCGGTTCATGATCGGCGCAT
>CAWUNF010000173.1:0-4149 GCA_963923195.1 uncultured Hyphomicrobiales bacterium
TTTCATATTGGCGTTCAGCGCGAATGCGCGCGAGCACAGATTCAGGCAATTGCGCAAGCGTGTGATATTTCCATTCTTCTTGCGATGACAGAACGATCACGCCATTGCCATCGACAATCATCATGCGGCCAGCGCCCGGCCACGTGGCGGCATGCCATTTCTCGACTTTCACCACACCCACACCTTTGGGCTCCAAAAGCGAGGGAATGGCGCGGCTGGCGAAATAGCCCGGCACGCCTGTTGTTGTACCAATGCCGAAGAAATGTTGCGCGCTTGATTTGAGCGCTTCCCGAAAATAAGGACGATAGGAGAGATCAACCCCGACAAAACTCGTTTTGTCGCGCCAATTGCTGGCCGCAATGCAGATGCCATTCAGATCGAGCACATAAAGAACGCCCGAACCCGACACTGCATTGACATTTTCCAAATAGCGATTGGCGGCATCAACTTTTTCAGTCGATGCTGGATCATCCAATAAAGCTTGAATGGTTGGATGGAAGCGAATGATATCGGGCAGATGATCATAGCGGCCCAATTCTGTTTCCAATTGCACCGCATGGCGCTCGGCCTGCAAGGCAGCCGTTTCATGCAATTGTTCGAGTTTGAACTTGCGCGCGGAGACACCTGCCAGCGTCACAGCAAAAATGACGCCCGCCATTAAGGCGAGAACCGCAATCGCCTGCCCGCCAGCCCTTTGCGCCCGTGCAAAATCCTGCATATCCGCCTTCACAAAGAAAAACGCGGTGGCCCCTTAAGACCACCGCGCTCATTATGACAGGGCGCGCGAGAGCGCGCTATAGAGGCCTTAGCCTGTGGTGACAGCCGTCTCCACATCGGAGGGATCAATCCTACGATTGAGACCCGCATCAAGCTTGCTACGGTCCAACTCGCCTTCCCACCATGAGACGACAACTGCCGCCACACCATTGCCGGTGAGATTGGTGAGCGCGCGGCATTCCGACATGAATTTGTCGATGCCCAGCACAATGGCCATGCCCGGAACAAGCTCAGGACGGATGGAGGCCAAAGTCGCCGCCAGCGTGATGAAACCTGCCCCCGTAATGCCCGATGCGCCTTTCGAGGTGAGCATAGCCACACCCAAAATCACGAATTGCTCACCCGCTGAGAGATGCACGCCCAAAGCTTGCGCAATGAACAGCGTGGCCAGCGTCATGTAAATATTCGTGCCATCGAGATTGAAGGAATAGCCGGTTGGCACAACAAGGCCGACAACCGATTTCGAGCAACCCAGACGCTCCAATTTTTCCATGAGCTGCGGCAGTGCTGATTCAGAAGAGGATGTACCAAGCACGATCAACAATTCATCCTTAATATAAGAGATGAATTTGAAGATCGAAAAACCCGCCATGCGCGCCACAAAGCCCAAGACCACGACCACAAAGAGAATGGCGGTGATGTAGAAAGTGGCAATGAGGCCAAGCAGATTGCCAAGCGCCTGCGGGCCATAACGACCAATGGTGAAAGCCATTGCACCGAAAGCGCCGATGGGAGCCGCTTTCATGATGATGGCAATCACGCCAAACATAGCATGAGCCAGATCATCAATGGAGGAGCGCAATGTGTGGCCGCGCTCACCCAAAGCCATCAAAGCAAAGCCAAAGAGAATGGCAAAGAAAAGCACTTGCAGAATATCGCCCTTGGCAAAAGCGCCAATCACAGTATCGGGAATGATATTCATAACGAAGTCGATGGACTTCATTTCGCTGGCTTGCTTGGCAAAACCAGCCACCGCATTGGCATCTGGCTTGCCGGAGAACCCATGACCGGGCTCAACAAAATTACCAACGAGCAGACCAAGCACCAGTGCAAAGGTCGAAATGACTTCGAAATAGACGAGCGCTTTCACGCCCACACGACCGACTTTTTTCGCGTCTTGAATATGCGCAATGCCGGAGACGACCGTGCAGAAAATGATCGGCGCAATGGCCATTTTGATGAGCTTCACAAAGCCATCGCCCAGCGCCTTGATCCAATCATTTTTGGCAAGATCGGGCCAAAGCCACCCGACAATCCCGCCAATTACAATGGCTGTGAGAACTTGAACGTAAAGCTGTTTGTAGATCGGTTTACGTCCGGCTTCCGCCACCCCAGATGACATGCCAGCCATTGTTGTCTCCTCTTGATTTTAAGTTTGTACGGCAGCATCCACGACGGTGAGTGCTGTCATATTGACAATGCGCCGAACAGAACTGGTCGGCGTCATAATGTTGACGGGACGCGCGGCGCCGAGAAGAATCGGCCCCACTGTCACGCCTTCACCCGCAATGATTTTCAAAACATTGTAGGTAATATTGGCGGCATCAATATTCGGCATCACGAGCAAATTCGCTTCTGCCGTCAGACGACCACCTGGAAACACACCATCGAGAATACGCTTCGACAAAGCTGCATCCCCATGCATCTCGCCTTCTGCTTCAATCTCTGGTGCTGCCAGTTCAAGAATACCGAGCGCCGCACGCATTTTGCGCGCAGAGGCAGATTGCGACGAGCCAAAGCTCGAGTGAGACAGAAAAGCCACGCGCGGCTGTAAGCCGAAACGATTGACTTCTTCTGCCGCCATTTGCGCAATATCTGCCAATTGCGCGGCCGTCGGCTCATGATTGATATAAGTGTCTGTGATGAAGAGCGTATGCTTGGGCAACATCAAGACATTCATGGCAGCCAGCGTTGAGACACCACGCTTCATGCCAATAATATTGGTGACATGCTCTAAATGCTCACCGAAGGGACCATAGGTCCCACAAATCATGCCATCGCCCATGCCCCAACGCAGCGCCATAGCGGCGAGCAATGTCGGATGCGTGCGCAAAAGCGCGGCTGCTCCATTGATCGTGGCACCATTGCGACGATTTTGCTGGTAATATTCTTCTGCCGCACGAGCAATCAGCGCCTCATCTTCAAGGTCGATGATTTCAATATTCGTGCCTTCTTCCAAACGCATGGATTGGTCGGCAATGAGACGCAAAATTTCACTGCGACGCCCAACCAGAACAGGACGCGCAATTTTTTCCGTCACCGCAATCTGCGCCGCGCGCAAAATGCGAATATCCTCGCCTTCGGCATAGATGACTTTCTTGCGCGCAAGGGCAGCCGCCTCAAACACCGGCTTCATAATATTGCCGGAGCGATAGACGAACCCCTCCATATCGCGGCGATAGGCTTCAAGATCAGCGAGCGGGCGCGTCGCTACGCCCGTCTTCATCGCCGCTTCCGCAACAGCAGGCGCCACTGCTGAGATCAGGCGCGGATCAAATGGTTTGGGGATGAGATAATCTTCACCAAAGCGGCTTTCATTGGCACCATAAGCCGCACTCACCACATCGGATTGCTCAGCATGGGCAAGCTCAGCAATGGCGCGCACGGCTGCCAATTTCATTTCTTCATTGATCGTGGTGGCACCCACATCCAGCGCACCCCGGAAGATGAAAGGGAAGCAGAGAACATTATTCACTTGGTTCGGATAATCCGAACGACCTGTTGCAATAATCGCATCGGCACGCGCTGCACGCGCATCTTCCGGCATGATTTCAGGATGGGGATTGGCCATCGCCAGAATGAGCGGACGCTTGCCCATGCGCTTGACCATATCGGGCTTCAACACATTGCCTGCCGATAGGCCTAAGAAAATATCCGCACCGTCAATAATCTCACCAAGATTGCGTGCCTTGGTCTTTTGCATATAGCGGCGGTTTTCTTCGTTAATGCCTTCATTGCGCTCGGTGTGAATGACGCCATAAAGATCCGACACAAAGATATTTTCTTTGCGCACACCAAGGCCAACAAGCAAATCAAGACAAGCAAGCGCTGCAGCACCCGCGCCCGAACAAACAAGCTTCACATCGGATAATTTCTTGCCGACGAGTTCCATCGCATTAAAGACAGCCGCACCGACAACAATCGCTGTGCCGTGCTGGTCATCATGGAACACAGGAATCTTCATCCGTTCGCGCAATTTGCGCTCAATGACGAAACATTCCGGCGCTTTAATATCTTCCAGATTAATGCCGCCGAATGTCGGCTCCATCGCCGCAATCATGTCGATCAGCTTGTCGGGATCATTTTCGGCCAACTCAATATCGAACACATCAATATTGGCGAATTTCTTGAACAGGCAGGCCTTGCCTTCCA
>CAWUNF010000174.1:0-4138 GCA_963923195.1 uncultured Hyphomicrobiales bacterium
CTCCCCCCTTATTTTATGTCAAAATTAGAGCGGGCTTCGCGCCGCACGGCAATGGGCATGGAAGGGAATTGAATAGGTGAAACGCGAATTGGATTGGCGAGCATGCGGTGCGCAGATCAGGCTCTTGATCAAAATCTCAATACTTGGGAGAAATGACTGTGTTTCGTTTTCCTCTTGCTGCCTGTTTGGCAGCCGCACTTTTCTCACATATCACCTCAGCCTCAGCCCAAACTGCGCCGCTTGTTAAAGAAGCCAAAGTCGCCTCTCCCAAGCGCATCCTCTTTATTGGCAATAGTTTGATGTATTATAGCGGCGGCTTGCAGACGCATTTGCATCGTATGGCGGGTGCCGGCACACCACCGATTGATCTCAAAGATGGCTATAAATCGGTCCATATTACCGGTGCCAATCTCACCAATTATCCAATCGAATTTATGGTGAAGCCCGGCAATCTAGGTGTGAAAGAGCCCTTTGAAATCGTCGTTTTCGCGTCTAATTCGCTGGATGCGAATAGCGAACAAGGTAAAGCCACTTATTTGCAAAAGACAAAAGAATGGATTGGAATCATTCGCTCAGCGGGCGCTGAGCCTGTTCTCTATTGGTTGCCTGCAACTGTTAAACCCCATCCACTGGCAGGCAGCGATCTAGGTGCCAAGACAGAAGAGATGATGCTGAAAGCAGCGAATGAAAATCATGTTTTGGTCGTGCCTGTGGCCGCTGCTTTTCGTGAAGCCTATCGCCAACGCCCCGACATTAAACTGCAAGTCTATGATGGCAACCATCCAACACTTGCGGGCCAATATTTAGCTGCCGCTGTCGCCTATGCCACTTTCTATAAGCAATCGCCTGTTGGCAATCCTTATGATTATTTTGGTGCACTGGATGCTGATACAAAGAGCTTTGTGCAAAAAATCGCGGATGAGACGGTCAAAAAATTCTTTGGCCGCTAAGTCGCACGCGTCTCAACTACTGCCCAAAAGCTGCTTGGCCAAATCAACCACATCTGGCGGGGAATTAATAATCTCGCGCGCCATATGATCAAGGGTAGCGCCATCAGTCGGCTCAATTTCCATTTTGAGTTTTTCTGATTCTTGCAAGAAAGCCTTGTCGATCATTGTCGCATCAAAAGCTTTGCGCAACAGCGCGACACGATCAGCCGGCGTTCCCGGTGGCACAAAGAAAGCACGAGCAAATTGACCTGAAGCTGAAATCAAACGGACAGCGGCTTTCTCTTTCTCGCCTTGCGCCAATTCCAACAAAGTCGGGACCTCCGGCAAAGTTGGATCGCGCGTCAGACCATCCACCACCAAAACTTTAAAAGTTTTATTTTCTATATATTGCGGCGCTGAAATGACAACGCTAATCCAATTGGCGCCGCGCCCATGAATCTCACCGCGCTCCATCGCAAGGTTGAGATCCGCTGTTCCATTATAGCCAAGGACGATTTTATATTTTGTGCCGAGCAATTGGTTAAGCGCGGCAGGCACCGTATAGGTCGGTGAATTTCGACCCGTCGCGCCAATAATCACTTCGGTCTTTTTTGCATCTTCCAGCGTCAAAGCGGGCGCTTTATGCCAAACACCAAGCATATTGCGCAAAGGCGCCATATTGCCAATCCAATGCCATTTGGTGACATCATAGCGGCCCTTCACGTCGGCCTCTGTGATTTGTCCTGTCACATTGGTTTGCTGAACAATGCCAATGGTGAGCCCGTCTTTGGCAACGGAATGTTCCATTTGCACAGCAGTTGCCACACCACCGCCAACGCCGCCTGCAATTTTAACAACCATTTGCGGTTGGCCCGGAATAAAACGGGCCATATGATTAGCTAAAGTACGCGCATAGACATCATATGAGCCGCCAGCACCCGCACCCACCAAAATAGAAATGCTTTTACCAGCATAAAAATCTTCTGCTGCCGCAGGCAAGGCAGCGCAAGAAAGAGCCGACATACAAAGAAGAATAGAGGATCTCACTGACATATCGCCTCTCCCCATTTGGATCAGCTATGACGCCTGCACCAATCAATCACAATTTTATTGAAACCATCTGGATCTTCAATATTAGGCAGATGACGCGCTTTCGAAATGGCGAGAAACTCGCCACGCTGCACGCTCTGCGCGATCATTTTATTTTCTTCTGGATTGGCGCCCGGATCATCTTCTCCGCACAAAACATAGGTTGGTGCGGAAATTTTTGAGAGTTGATCCGTCCATTTGAAATTTTGGATTGCCGCCGCACAACCAATATAGCCGGAGGGTGTGCAAGAAGCGACCGTTTCACGAATCTGCTGCCAACGTCCTGGATTGCGCGCTTTAAACTCCGCACTCAACCAGCGACCCAATGTCGTATCAGCAATAGGCTCCAGCGAATTATCCCGCCGGATGAGCACAATGCGATCACCCCACCGTTTCTGCGCATCAGCCGGTGATTGGCTTTGTGTGTCGCATAGAATGAGCGAATGCAAGCGCGTGGGATGGTTGATGCCAAGACCTTGCCCAATCATGCCGCCAATCGACAGGCCGCAGAAATGAACTTTCTCAATACCAAGGCGATCCATTGCCTCAACCGCATCATTGACGAGATCATCCATCAAATAGAGGCCGGGTGCTGCATCACTTCCGCCATGCCCGCGCAGATCAACACGCAAAACACGAAAACCCGCTGCCGTAAAAGCGCCCACCTGCTCTGCCCACATGCCCATGTCAGAGGCAAGCGCATGAGCGAAGTAAATAACGGGCGCTTTTTCATCACCCACCAAATCATAGGCAATGCGCAGACCATTGGCTTTTCTGTAAAGCATATTTGCGTCCTTAAAATGTATGAGCGCGCACAGGCACGTCCATGCGGCCGATGAGCGGGCTTTCCAAGGTGATCACATCACCTGGTTTGACGGGGCCAACACCGGAACATGTGCCTGTGTAAATCACATCGCCCGGATAAAGCGTGTAGAAGGAGGTCGCGAATTCAATGAGACGCACGACATTATAAATCAAATAGGCCGTATTGGTTTTTTGGCGCGTTTCGCCATTGACCTTCAATTCAAGCGGTACATCGGTTGGATCCGGCACTTCATCTGCAGTTACCATCCAAGGACCTAGCACGGCATAACCATCCGGCGATTTACGGAAGGAGCGATCTTCCGGGCCACGAATGGTCATATCAAGACCCAGCGAATAGCCCGCCACATAATTTAAAGCATCTGCCTGCGTAACATTGGTGCATTGCTTGCCAATCACCACAACCAATTCAAGCTCATGATCCGTGCGGCGCTCGGGAAAACGCACCGGCACGCCTTCTGACGGGCCAACCAGCGATGTCGGCGCCTTCAGAAACAAACCATCTGTGCCGATTTTCGCCGTATGTTTTGAGCCCCCTGCCTGACGCGCGGCCTCCATTTCGATAATGTGATCTTGATAATTGGTGGGCGCCGCAACGATCTTTGGAACGCGTGCAACAGGTGACAAAAGCTTGACGCTGGACACATCGACGCCTGAGACTTTCTTTGCAGCTTCGAGCAGACGGTCTTTGATCTGCGGCAGAGCGGCGATGACGGCATCGCATTTCGCCGTATAGGGCGTCTTGGCACGCACTTCAGTTTGGATATCGGTGACATCATGAATTTGATCACCGATGACAATGCCCAGACGATCATCTCCGAAACGGCAAATACGCATGATCCTATTCCTTTCCGAATTTTGAAATCAGGCCTGCAAAGCCTTTGAAATATCCTGCGCGCTGGTGAGTTTTTCAGCATTCATCACAAGATCGATAATTTGATCGGTCTTGGCACGCGAGAATTGCGTCTCAGAAAGCTTACGGAATTTGGCGATGACATCATCTTCCGTCGCAAACTTCTTTTCGCTCCCGCGCGGTGCCTCAACTGTTTCTTCCTGCACATCGCCTTGCTTGAAGCGAATTTCGACGCGCACTTTGTGACGGAAGCGAGAACCAAGCGCGGTAATGGCTGGATCTTCCACCACATCCACAATTTTGGAGACTTCAATGCGCTGCGGATCAGCAACCTTATCTTCGGTAAATTGCGCAACGAAAGCATCGCCTTCGAGCAGATAAGTCGCGATACAATAGGGGAGATTAAGCTGCGCGGAGGTGAGCCCCTGCGGCTTATACGGCCAGC
>CAWUNF010000175.1:0-4136 GCA_963923195.1 uncultured Hyphomicrobiales bacterium
GTGTGATGGTGCCAGGCATTGGACAAATTCCCGTGCAAGCGATTCAGGCCTTGCCTTATCTTATGACGGTGATCTTGCTCGCTGGCTTTATCGGGAAGGCTATACCACCCAAAGCTTCTGGCTTGCCTTATGTGAAGGAACGCTGATGGATACTCATCTCAAAGCGCTCTTTGATGCCGCCGATCACGTTGCTGAAAGAGCCTATGCGCCCTATTCGAAATTTTTCGTAGGTGCCGCCATTCGCACCCCATCGGGACAAATTTTTTCTGCGTGTAATGTTGAAAATGCTGCCTATCCTGTTGGAACCTGCGCCGAAGCGGGTGCGATCGCAGCGATGATTGCGCAAGGCGAAACCAGGATTGCAGAAATTGCGATTGTAGGGGTGAAAAGCAATCCCTGCTATCCTTGTGGTGCGTGCCGACAACGCATCTTTGAATTTTCAGCTCCTTCAACGCGGGTGCATCTGCGCAACGGTTCGACAAATGGGGTCATCACCCATTCGATTGATGACTTGCTGCCCCATGCCTTCGGCCCGCGAGATTTAGCATGACACAAAACGTGAAAGAGTCTCTCATTACGCTCAGAGAATGGGGCATAGACGGCCCGTTCGATTATGGTCTTGTGCTCGGCACAGGTTTGGGGCCTGTGGCCGATCTTGTGGAAGATCCCATCATTGTACCTTACGCCCAAATTCCGGGTTTTCCGAAAGGCCAAGTCTCTGGCCATTCCGCGCGTGTTGTCGCGGGTCGGATTGGCCGAGCGCGCATTTTCGTCATGCAAGGCCGCGCGCATTACTATGAACATGGTGAAGCATCGATCATGCGTGCGCCGATTGAGACAATGGCAGCACTCGGCATTGAAAAATTAATCCTCACAAATGCGGCTGGCTCACTGCTTGAAGATGTGCCACCAGGCGCCCTGTCTCTGATTTCAGATCACATCAATCTTTCCGGCATCAATCCTTTGATTGGCATCAATGATGACTCACGCTTTGTCCCGATGGTTGACGCTTATGATCCCGCTCTCCGCGAAGCGCTAAAGCAGACCGCAAAAAGCTCCGGTGTCACGCTGAACGAAGGGATCTATCACTGGTTCCCAGGGCCGAGCTTTGAGACGCCAGCAGAAATCCGTGCATCAAAAATGCTTGGAGCCACATTGGTGGGCATGTCAACCGTGCCTGAAGTCATTCTTGCCCGCCGCATCGGCTTACGCGTGGGCGCAATTTCAATGGTCACGAATTATGGTGCCGGTCTCTTTGGTGGTGCCCCCTCCCATACAGAGACGAAGACGAAGGCCGCTGAAGCGGGCGAAAAAATAAAATCACTGCTGAAGCAATTTTTTGAAAATTCGCGGTGAAGGGCGTTTCACAGCAGACTGAATCTAGCCTTTCGACCAGAATGGCGCGCCCTACGGGACTCGAACCCGTGTTTTCGCCGTGAAAGGGCGACGTCCTAGACCGCTAGACGAAGGGCGCATCTACGCGAAGACGGGCGCTTATAGGCGATCAGAACGCGCTAGACAAGCCGCCTTTGACGCGGCAGAAGGTCATAAATTGGCAGTCCCCCGCCGAATTCACCTGAAAACTGATCTTACAACGCCGAAATTCCACACCCATGTCAGAATCGCCCTCCAAATCCTCGGACGAGCCCCGCCCGCATACGCCGCTTTTAGAGCCCTCAAGCAGCACGGGAGAGGACCTCGGCGACGGCACAAGGGATGAGGTGACTGAGGCACCACTTCCCCAGAACATCCCCGCAGGCATCGCTTTGATGATCCTCGGCATATTTCTCTTCGTCGCGAATGACGTGATGGGGAAATGGCTGGTGGCGACTTACACGGTCGGTCAAGTCTTATTGATCCGCAGTGCCGCGGGCCTTCTCATGCTCAGCCCCTCGCTTTGGAAAGCAGGCGTAAAAACCTTACTGTTCCCGCCATCGCCCAAACTCAATCTGCTCCGCATTTTTTTGACGACCTGCGAAGTCGCGTGTTTTTATTGGGCCGTGTCTTATATTCCGCTCGCCGATATTGTGACACTCTACATGGCAGCGCCAATTTTTGTGACCGCGCTCGCCTTTCCTTTGCTCGGTGAGAAAATTGATACCCCGCGTGTGATCGCAATCATTATTGGTTTCATCGGCGTGATCATTGCGATGAGACCTTCAAGCGCAAGTTTTTCGCTGCCGGCCCTTGTGGCGCTCTCAGGCTGTCTTTTCTTCTCGCTGATGATGATCATCACACGACATTTACGCGGTACAAAAGGCATTGTGCTTGTGACGTGGCAATCGATCGCAGCACTTCTCCTTGGAGCAGTGATTTCACCCATTGGATGGGTTACACCAACGCTGCGCGATTTCGTCTTGCTGCTTATGCTTGGTGTTGTCGCAACGCTTGCACATATTGCGGTCAACAAAGCCTTGAAGCTTGCCCCCGCCGCCATCATCATGCCCTATCAATATACGCAAATCATTTGGGCGGTGATCTTCGGCATCGTTATCTTTGGCGATTGGCCGGATCAGATGATGATCGTCGGGTCGGCATTAATCATCGCCGCCGGCTTGTTTATATTCTGGCGTGAGCAAAAAGTTGGGCGGAAAAAATCCGAAGCTTGATTCAGGCGCGCATGACATCAACGAGGCGAAGTTGAACGCGCTCTCCGCCCCCATAGCGATCGATCGTCAATGTTCCTGCAAGATGAAACGCTTCACCGCGACCGGAAAGCAGTGCTTTGCCTAGAGGCGTCTCTTCGCTTCGAAACGCAATCGCACCAATCATCGAGCCGTCACCCGATTTGAAACGCGCACGCACATGGCCTTGCCCCACAATGCCGCTATCAACCAAGCGATGATTTGGAAATACCATCATTGGCTCAGGATGCGAGGAACCAAAGGGGCCTGCTTTTTCAATCCGCTGAACAAGTTCAGCTGTTGCACCCCCAGCGGTGAGTGTTGCATCAATCAATAAAGCCGTTTCAGCACGTGCATCTTTCACATCATTATGAAGGCGAGATTCGAGAAACGCACGAAACACATCAATTTGATCTGACTGAATTGTCACACCCGCAGCCATGGCGTGACCTCCACCTTTGATGACTATTCCTTCATCAACAGCAGCACGAACCGCGCGCCCCAAATCAACGCCTGTGAGGGAGCGACCCGATCCCGTGCCTTGGCCAGACGCATCAAGCGCAATGGCAAAGGCAGGGCGACGAAAGCGCTCTTTCAAGCGCGACGCCACAAGGCCCACAACACCGGGGTGCCACGCTTGAGATGCTGTCACAATCACGCTTTGGGCTTCATTATCCTCAAGACCAATCATTGCGAGCGCTTCGGCTTCCGCCTCTTCAACCATGCGCTTCTCAAGCTCGCGACGTTCATTATTCAATTGATCAAGACGTGCTGCGATTGCAGTTGCCTCACCTTCGTCTTGCGTCAAAAGAAGGCGTGCGCCCAAAGCTGCATCGCCAATACGCCCACCGGCATTGATGCGTGGACCAATAAGAAATCCTAAATGAAAGGGCGTAATGGGCCCATCAAGACGCGCGACATCAGCCAAAGCCCGTAATCCAATTCGCTGACGCGAGCGGGCTATCGCAAGCCCTTGTCGAACAAAGGCGCGGTTTAATCCGAAAAGTGGCACAACATCAGCAATCGTCGCGAGCGCCACAAGATCAAGTGAAGCAAGCAGATCCGGTTCACTATTTTGCGCCACAAAAAATTTACGCTCACGCAACACACGTGTGACGGCAACAAGCGTCATGAACACAACACCGGCTGCACAAAGATGGCCGAGACCCGAGAGATCATCCTGCCGATTAGGATTTACGAGGGCATCAACAAGTGGCAACTCAACGGGCGCTTGATGATGATCAAGCACCACCACATCCATGCCAAGCCGCTGCGCTTCTTGAAGCGTGTCATGACTTGTGGTGCCGCAATCCACTGTCACGAGCAATTTTGCGCCCGATCGCGCAAGCGTCGTGATCGCCTCTTTATTCGGGCCATAACCTTCAACAAGGCGATCAGGAATGTGAATGATGCGTTGAACGGAAAAATGATCAAGCCATTCAGCGAGAAGCGCCGAAGAACACGCGCCGTCAACATCATAATCGCCAAAAATCGCAACCGACTCTTTGCGCA
>CAWUNF010000176.1:0-4127 GCA_963923195.1 uncultured Hyphomicrobiales bacterium
CAGTCTTGGCAAGATTGATGATGTCTCAAACTATATTCGCTATGAGTGACAATCTGATCAAGAATGGAGCTGTCGCCATGTTGAAAAGTTTACGCCATTTCACTGCAGGCCTGCTCCTTACAGGCGCTCTTTCTTCGCCGACTTTGGCGCAAGATGCCGATCACAAGGCGGGACAGATTAATTTTGTTGTCTCGGCAGATGCGGGCAATAGTTATGACACATTTGCACGTTTGATCGCGCGCTATTTGGCAAAACATGCCGCAGGACAGCCAACAATCATCATTCAAAATATGCCCGGCGCTGGTGGTCTGCGAGCGACCAATTGGCTTTATAATGTGGCGCCAAAAGATGGTCAGACGATTGGCATGATCAATAATACGCTGGCTTTTGATCCGCTCTATGGCAATAAGGCTGCGCAATTTGAAGCATCAAAATTCAATTGGATTGGCTCACCCAGCAAAGAAAATGCTCTGCTCGTGGTCTACCACACTGTGCCTGTCAAAAATATTGAAGATGCACGCTCGCGTGAGCTGATCTTGTCAGCCACAGGGGCGGGGTCAACACCAGCCTTTTTCGCGCGTGTTCTCTCATCGCTTTTTGATCTGAAGTTTAAAATTATTGCAGGCTATAAGTCGCAGACCGAAAGCTTTTTGGCGATGGAACGTGGCGAGAATGATGGCAATGCTTCACCATTCTGGTCAGCGCTCAATGCTGAATTTCCACAATGGTTGGCAGATAAGAAGATCAGACCCATCGTCTATTATGGCACATTGCGGGTTCCTGAAATTGGCGCACCGCATGTGCTTGATCTTTTGAAAGATCCAGAAAAGCGCGCCATTATGGAAATTGCGCAAGCAGGTCTTGATATGGGCCGCCCCATGCTCATGCCGCCGGGTGTTGAGGCTGGAAAAGTAGCCGCGATGCGCAAGGCGTTGGCTGCGACTTTTGCAGATGCAGATTATCAAGCTGAGTGTAAAAAACTCAGTTTAAATTGCTCGTCACCCTCAACAGGCGAAGAACTGGCTGCTTTGGTGCAGAAAGTCTATGCCTCGCCCAAGGGGGCGGTTGAGAAAATCTCGAATATTTATATGCAAGGCCAGCAGAACTGATCAGCGCGCGGGCAGGGGCGAAGGGCTCATCTTGGTCTTTGCCCGCGCAGATGATTGTTTATTTTTGGTCTGTCGCACTTGGCGTGCTGCGGTCTTCTATCGCTTCTTTCACCCGATTACGAATGGTCTCTGGCGTGTCGATCAAATCTTGAATGACGCGTGCTAAAGTCACTCCATTCATCGGTCGTATCTCAGCATTTTCACGCCGCGCTTCTTCAATAAAAATGGGATCCAGCAAAGTTTGGTCAAAGGCGCGGCGCAAGGCATCCACGCGCTCTTGAGGGACATTGGGTGTGGTGGCAACTGGTCGCCCAACAGTGATGGCTTTCGACACAAATTCGAGGAGAGGACGATCTTCTGCAGGCACATTCATTTCTGTTAGGAGAGGAACATTTGGCAATTCAGCCTCACGGCTCATGCCCACTTGCACCAAGGGTATGATCAGATTGCGGCTTAGATAATGCGGCTTTGATGCCATATAACCCGTATATGTATTCGTGCCACGCCCTTCGACTTCACCCCGTTCCATCGAAAGATCTATTTCTTGGCCGGATTGATAGCCCATGATGATTTTAAATCGGGTCTTTAAAACATAATTATAAAAAGACGGGAGCTGCGATGAGACAGAGCCTGCGCCTGTTGCGCCAATTGTGGTTTCGCGTCTTTTTGCATCTTCAATCGAGCGGATAGGTGACGTATGCCAGACGACCAATAATTGATTGGCATTGACCACATTTCCGATCCAATTGAATTGGCGCAGATCAACACGCAAACTTTTGTTCAAACCAAGTGCTTGATCAATCGGCAAGCCTTGGCTGACCATTGTCAGAATGGTTCCATCTTTAGGAGCGGATTGTCCGACAAAATTGGCCGCTGTAATGCCGCCGCCGCCCGGCATATTAATGGGCAGAATGATAGGATGTCCGGGTATGTGACGCGACATATTGCGCGCCAATAGCCGCGAATATTGATCATAATCACCGCCTGCGGCTGTGCGAATGATGAATTGCATTTGCTTGCCGCGGAAAAAGTCTTCAACTGGATCTGCATTGGCTTGTGCACAAGCAAGGCTGAAAAAACCCATTGAAATGATGAGCGAGATTGGCTTCTTCATCGCATCGATCCTTTCATGCGAAAATTTTACCTTGAAATCAAATGTTGGAACGCCGCAATCACGGGCTTTGGTGTGTCTTTCGCCCGCATGAGTAAGTTTTCGATCTCTTCATGCCCAATAGGGCTATCATCAATATCGAGTTTTTGGGCCTCCGCACGATAGTCTTCATCCTGCGTCATACGCAAAAATGCTTGACGCAAGGCGCTAGCGCGCTCTGCGGGAATGGCAGGTGGGGCCACAAAAGATTGCGCCATAAAAAAGGGCAATTCGGCAAATTCCAGCAAAGCGCGGCCTGCCTCATCACGCACCAATTCATGGCCAGTTGGCACATCGGGTAAAATGGGATGGCGTGTGCGGCGTGCAAATTGAATGAGGGGGCGCACAGCTTTGCTTTCCCAGAGATGTCGTTGGCTGGCTTGAATAGAAACAATCCCCATCAATTGGCCATCAACCTCGTGTGAAATCATTGCAAGGGAGATTTTTGCAGTTCCTGCATAGCCAGAGATAGGCACAATATTCAGGCCTAATATGTCACGGGCAATCAAAGCAAAGGTGAGATTTGTGGAGCCTTGCTGACTGGCACCAAGTCTTGCTGTTAATTTTCCAGGCCGTAAATCTTCGACGCTTCTTGCAGGATGATCCTCATTCACAAAGAGCATGAAAGCATCATTGCGATAGGAGGAGAGAGAGCCAATCCAAGTTAAGGCGAGGGGATCGAAATGAACATTGGCATCCCCCATCATCGCCAATTGCGGAATGGCTCGTTCCATTGTCGCAATTTCGGTTCCATCTCGTGCTGCATTATTGGCAATACGATTGGCACCAACAAGGCCGCCGCCGCCCGGTTGATTCACAACAATCATATTGGGGCGCCCTGGCATGTAGCGCCCCATATGGCGAGCTAGAAGGCGCGCGACAATATCTGTGCCGCCCCCCGCTGAAGAGCCCACTGTGAGGCGGATGTTTTTCCCAGAATAAAATGAGGCAAGCTCTCTCTCATCGGCCTGCGCAGCCTGCGTCAGGCTTAAACAGATGAGGAGAAGAGCCAGTCGCTTCATGTTGATCCTGATCGGAAGGGGGCAATGATTTCGCTCCCAATGCGACGCACATCATCTATGCCAGCCGTCATTTTGAAGAGGATGAGTTCAATGCCCATATCTCGGAAGCGGCCAATTTGACGACGGATATCTTCCGGTTTGCCCATGCAGCCCCCCAATGTGGCAGGCAACATGCTGCGTTGAATTTTGGCTGTATCAGGATTTCTTTCATGGGCTATGATGCGTGCAATGCTAGCATCAAGGGCGCTTTGTGTATTTTCACCAAAGCCCACAAAGGGATTAAAGCCAAAGCGAATGTGGCGCCCAACAGCCTTCATACGCGAGCGCATATCGGCTATTGATTTTTCCAATTCGCGCAACAATTCATCTGTTGTTGTGATGTTGCGATCATAGGGGAGAAACCACCAGTCACCCGTTTCGGCGACCATGCGTCGACCACCCTCAGAATTGGCAGCGGTGAACATTTCGGGTGGTTTTTCATTGCGGGGACGCAGGCGCAATTCAAAATTGTCTGTCGGGAAAAATTCCCCCTTCATAGAAAAGCGATCTTGCGTCCACGCACTTTTGATAAAATTGATAAATTCTGTCGCGCGAACGTAACGCTTGTCAGCATCATCCAATAAGGCTGTACCGCCAAACATTTGGAATTCAGATTCACTTGCGCCTGTGACAAGATTGATAGCCATGCCACCTTTGCAGATGCGATCCAAAGTCATCGACAATTTGGCAATAAGGGCCGGATGCCAAAGGCCCGGATGAACGGCCACCATAGAGCGCATGCGCTCAAGCCGCGATCCAATTGCGCCTGCAACAACCCAAGTCGTGAGATCAGGACCGAGATGACGC
>CAWUNF010000177.1:0-4116 GCA_963923195.1 uncultured Hyphomicrobiales bacterium
CAGCGTCAGATGTGTATAAGAGACAGGGGTTAGGGGTGGGGGGCGCGCAATCTTTAAAAAATTAAATCACAAAATCCGGGTCGCGGCGTTCGGCCATAATATCCATGCGGACATCCTGCGAAATCTCCGCCAGAGCGATGGACCCACGACGGCGCGGATGGGCGGCTTCAATGGCGCGAACGGAGCGCACTTCGCCGGGCTTGCCGCCAAGTGCCACCACGCGGTCGGCGAGATAGACCGCCTCATCAATGTCATGGGTGACAAAGAGAATGGTGCGTCCCGTTTCCGCGCGGATGCGGATCAATTCATCCTGCAGATTTTCGCGCGTGGCGACATCAAGTGCGGAGAAGGGCTCATCCATGAGCAAGATAGACGGGCGCACGGCCAGCGCACGGGCAAGCGCAATGCGCTGGCGTTGTCCGCCGGACAATTGATAGGGCCAACGTGTTTCTAAATCAGCAAGGCCAACAAGTTTGAGCGCTGCACGCGCACGCGTCACGCGCTCCTGCTTGGGCAGGGTGGTCTTTTCCAAACCAAACATGACATTGGCCAGCACGCGACGCCACGGCAGCAGGCGTGCATCTTGAAAGACCATTGCCATTGGCCGCTCAGCATTGGGATCAGGATTGATTTCAACTGTGCCGCTGGTGGGTGTCGCCAAATCCATCAACACGCGCAGCAAGGTTGACTTGCCAACGCCTGATGCGCCGACAATCGCGACAAATTCGCCGGCATGAATATCAAGATCAAGCGCGCGCAACACCTCTGTGCGCCGGCCATCTTGCTCGAATGACAGGCCAAGCCCGCTGATGTGGATGATCGGTTTCATGTTACGGCTTCCACTTCAGCAAGCGATGTTGCATGGCGATAAAGCCCGCATCCATAATGCCGTAAAGCGCAGCCATTGTGAGCATGTAAACAACCACAATATCAGTCGCCAGAAGCGAAGAGGCTTGCATCATGCGGCTGCCCAAACCGCTCACGCCAGAAAGTTCAGCCGCCACAACTGCCATCCATGCTTGGCCGAGCGCTGTGCGCAGGCCAATCAAAATGCCGGGCGTGGCAGCGGGTAGAACAACTTTGATGAGACGCTCTCCCGCAGAGCGGAAGCCGAATGCATTGGCGACTTCGATCAGATCGCGATCAACGCCATGAACAGCGCCAAGGGCAGCGAAGAAAGCAATCCAAAAGACGCCAATGGAAATGATGAAGACCGCATTGGCTTGATCGACACCAAACCAAATGATCGCGAAAGGCGCCCAAGCAAGGTTGGGGATCGGGCGCAGCAAACGCACGACCCAAGCCAGCGCCCATTCGAGTTTCTTCGACATGCCGGTGGCAACGCCCAAAGCTGTGCCAAGGCCTGCACCAACAAGAAAGCCCAAAACATAATGGTTCAAACTCAGCGCGACATATTTTGCCCAAAGCCCGCTGTTGAATTCGCGCATAAAGGCTTTTGGCAAAGCGCTGGGTGGTGGCAGCAAATTAGATTGAATGAGGCCAAAGCCCGGCACAGCTTCCCAAATGAAAAGGAAGATGATGAGGCCGAGTGCGGCATAAAGGATCGGGCGAAGGCGCAAAGCAAACGACTTTCAAAAGAAAAGCACGGGCAAGCTGTCACGCTTGCCCGCGCTTCTGTCAATCTTATTTCGCTGTCGCCTTCTTATAGAAAGAGGCATCGAAGAGACCATCAAGCGGCACATCTTTGTCGAGCGTGCCAATTGACACTTGATAGCTCTGCATCTTCTTGGTCGCATCGACAATCTGCAGCGGATTGGCGGTGAACTTCGAAGCCGGCGACTTAAGCGCAGCCACAATCGTGTCTGTATCAATCAGGCCTTTGCCGAGCACGGCTTCAATGGCGGGCGCAACGCGCTTGGGATCTTTGGCGATGAGATCAACGGCTTTCACCGTGCCATCGACAAGTGCTTGCACGCCGGTTGGATTCTTTTTCAAGAAATCGCCAGAGACAGCCAGCACAGTGCCGGGCTGATCAGGGAACATGTCGCCACCGAGTGCGACAATCTTAATGCGCTTGTCGCGTTGCTGCACGATTGTATCCGTGGGCTCGCGAATGGTCGCGCCATCAACCGCGCCTGAGAGAAGCGCATTTTGTGTCGCATCAATGCCCATTGGCACGATTTCATAATCAGCCTTATCGGCTTTCGTTACTTGCTCAAGCCAATGCACAAGCGTTGTGTGCGGCACGGAGCCCGGCGGCTGCGTGGCAAGGCGCGCAGCCTTGCCCGTCTCTGTGCGGAAAGCTTTTAAAGCATCAGCAGGCTTCACACCCTCTTTGAAGAAGGGCGCAAGTTTGGCCCCTGCTGCCACCGTCATTTCTTCAACAGCGGTTGCTGCGACAACGGTCACATCAATGCCTTTGGAACGCGCAACGCCGAGCGGCGCGACGCCTGCGACATAGACATCAATCGTGCCAGAGGCGAGCGCTTGGATCATCAAAGGGCCCGATTCAAATGTCGTGAATTTTAAATCGAGACCGGTTTGCTTCGCCCAGCCTTCCTTATCGAGCACGAGAATAGGCGATGTCCCGAGCACAGGAATAATGCCGACGCGCACTTGTTGCTGCGCGCTGGCGGGGGCGGCCAAAAGGCTCGCTGTCAGACCGGCCGCAGCCAGAGCGGGAAGGAAGCGCATGAAATGTCTCCATCAAAGGAACGAGATAAGCCCTTCTAGCATTTTTCTTTTTATTTTGTGAAATATTTTATATTACATAAATAAATAGTAATATAGATCGTCATTGCGAGCCTGAGCCGAAGCTATGCAGTGCGCCGACCTCAGTTGGTTTGCGCTATGGATTGCCGCGTCGGCCTACGGCCTCCTCGCAAGGATGGGGGGAATTCCTCTTAGCTTTACTCTTTGAGCGAGGCCCCTAAAATTCAGACCGATAAGACGCAAGGAGCCAACTTGCGCGAGGGGGAGGGGTCATGAGTCGTCTCGACAATTGCTACAATGTTGCGGATCTGCGCGAGGTTGCGCGCCGTCGTCTCCCCAAGGGCGTCTTCGAATATGTCGACAAAGGCACGGAAGACATGGTGGCGCTGGGCAATAATCGCCGCGCCTTTGAAGATTTGAAACTTCTCAATCGTGTTCTCGTCGATGTGTCCGATGTCAAAATGGACACAACAATATTTGGCAAGCCTGCATCTTTGCCAATGGTGATTGCGCCAACCGGCATTGCGGGTCTGTGCTGGTATGAAGGCGAATATGAATTGGCGAAAGCAGCCGCTAAAGCGGGCCTGCCTTTCACGCTCGCGACGGGCTCCAACACGCCGATGGAAAAAGTCGCGGAAGCGGGCGGGCGTCCGTGGTTCCAGCTTTATATGTGGCGCGAGAAAGAACTGTCTTACGAGCTTGTTCGCCGCGCCGCAGCCGCTGGTTTTGAAACTTTGATCTGGACCGTTGATATTGGTCACGGCGCCAATCGCGAACATAATGCGCGCAATGGTTTCTCGCAGCCTTACAAAGTGAATGCGAAAAGCATTGTCGATATGCTGTCGCATCCCGAATGGATGCTCTCGGTCATTGGCCGCTATGTCACCTCATCGGGCATGCCAGAGCATATTAATTATCCCGCGAAATATCGCGACAAATTTACGGGCCAAAAATCACAAGCCAAGGCTTTACGCGCTGATCAGGTGAGCTGGGCGGATGTCGATAAATTGCGCGAGATTTGGCCTGGCAAGCTCGTCGTCAAAGGCATTATGCGCGCCGATGATGCGCGTCGCGCATTGGATCATGGTGTCGATGGCATCGTTGTGTCGAACCACGGCGGACGAAATATGGATTCCGCGCCCGCCACACTCGACGTCTTGCCGGGCATTGCGCAGGCAGTGGGCGATCGCACGACGATCTTTGTCGATTCTGGTGTGCGTCGCGGTTCTGACATTGTGAAATGTTTGGCGCTGGGCGCCAATGCTGTGCTGACAGGCCGTGCCACGCTCTATGGCATTGGCGCTGGCGGTGAAGCGGGTGCGCTGAAAGCTTTGTCAATTTTGAAAGACGAAATGCGCCGCACGATGGCCTATATTGGCAAGCAACGCGTGGCCGATATCAATGGCGATGACATTTGGCGCGGCGGGAATTGACGGCCTCCAG
>CAWUNF010000178.1:0-4109 GCA_963923195.1 uncultured Hyphomicrobiales bacterium
ATCGCGATAAGCTTGTGTCGGGTTGGGATATTGATGGTTCATTGACGCGGATTGTGCGCACAGGTTCGCTGATCACAGATGAAGTTCAAGATCTCACACAGAGTGCGGCGGTTGATCATAATCTTGGCGCCATGTTCATTCGCATGGCTGATATTGCGCGCAAGATTGCGCTCATTGCTTTGCTCGTTTCCCTACCACTGCTTATCATCGCCGGTATTTTGCTCGGCAATCTTGCCAGTCTCTTGCTCCTCAATGAGCGCCGCAAACTCGGGCTCTTGCGTCTGCGCGGCGTAAAAAGTGCGGATATCGCGCGCACGCTTTTGACAGCCATTGGCGCGGGCGGCGTTTTTGGCGGTGTGCTGGGCGCTGTCTTGGGCTCTATCTTGCCCATGTGGCTTTATATGGGGCGTTTGCCATCACTTGAATTGGCGCTGAAAATCCAAGAGCCCATTTATCTGAGTGCCTTTCTCATCATCGGCATTATCATCGCTTTGATGAGTGGTTGGCGCTTGGTGCGTGAAGCCTCGCGCGTTTCACCGCTTGAAGCATCCCGCCGCGTGGCAACTTTTGAAGCACGTGCTTCCTCCACACGTTTTGGCCTCTTGCAGGCTTTGGCGCTCGCCATTGGCCTTATTAAATTGGCCGGCTGGATCGGCAGTTGGTCTTTAAGTGATGTGATTGCAGGGCCGTGGATTTTTGAAACCGACCGCGCCCTAGATTTTATTGCTTTCCCGCTTCTTGTTTATGGGCTTGTGAGTCTCATTGCTTCGCGCGAAAGCGTGATGGCAAGGCTTATGGCACCAGCAACTTATTTGCTCGCGGGCCCACTGCGTGTCGCATCTCTTAAACATATGGGTATTCGGCGCCATCGCGCGGCATCTTTCCTGCTCATTGTTGCGATGCTCTCGACTTTGGCGCTTTATCCAACTGTCATGACCGCTGTCTTTGATAATAAGACCGAGCGTGGCGCGCGTGCGCAATTGGGTTCTGATTTGCAAGTCACATTAAACGCGCTTGATCTTATGCCGGCCGAAGCACAATCGCGTGGCGGCATGAAACAAAGATTGGGTATTTTGAATGAGCGTCTTCTGCCACTGATAGAAAAGTTAAAATCTCAGACGGGCGTGAAAAGCGTTGATTATATGGTCGAGGGCATTACGGAAGGTGTTTATATGCCTGACCGTGGCTTTTCGGGCCTGCCCATTTATTTGTTGGGCGATGCTTTGGCTTATCGCGCAGCCGTTCATGCGGAACAAGGATTGGGTGAAAGCGAAAATTTTGATCCATTGATTGCGCGTTTGCCAAAAGATGACATTCTCGCCTCATCTTCAGTGACAAAATTCTATAAACGCGCCATTGGTGGGCCCATGCCCATTGGGCGCAATGTGGCCCAGCAAATGGAACGCGCACCTTTTGGTGGCTCTCTGCGTTTCTTGCCGGGATTGCCACTGAAAACGGTGAATGATCGCGAAGGCTTTATCAGCGCACGCGTTGATTATCTCAACCATCTTTTCTCCTCGAGCCCCTATCTCGTGGCGACAGCCAATAATCGGCACTTTGATCATCTCGATATTCTCTTGCCACGTGTTGTTTTGATGATCGCCGCTAAGCCTGGAACATCATCAGATGTTTTGCGCCAGCGTGTAACAGATGTTCTGACCGCGCCACCTTTGGACGTGCGGGATGCCCAAACAGAAATCGCACGTCTAGGCTCCGATATGTTTATCTTCCTCGCGCGACAAAATGTGCAGATCTATCTATTTGGAGGATTGATCTTGGCCTTTATCGGCATTTTTGCCGTGGCCTATGCCAATTATGTCGAGGATCGTCGCACGCTGGGCCTTTTGCGCATTCGTGGCGCTGGGCCAGCCGCTGTTGTGCGCTTCTTCCTGCCCAATGTTATGGGGCCTTCCTTGGCGGGCTTTGTCATTGGCGCTCTGGTGAGTCTCGCCGTTGGCTTTGGCATTACCAAAGTCGTCTGGGATATGCGGCAATTGCAAACGGTGATGAATTATCTGCCGACGCAATTGTCGGTTTCGGCTGAAACGGGTGGCGTGGCTTTGGCGCTCATTCTGTTGGTCTGCGCTATTGGACTGGCCTTTGGTCGCTTTGTCTTTAACAAGACCGCGCGCGAGGGGATTTCAGAAGGGCAATAATTGCCCCCAATTTGGGGTGCGAGAGGGCGCCCATTTCACCGAGTGCATGATTGACGCGCGCCGGATTTCGGCAGACGCTACCCCTTGAGCTTCCCATTGATGAAGAGGAAGCGCTCTGGGGGATCGTATGAGCCATTTCCGCTTTTCCGGATCGGCGGTCGCATTGCTTGCGGCGCTGGTCGCGTCTTCAGCCCAAGCCCAGCAACAGAAAATCGGCGCGCCGCCGGAAGCCAAAAATATGGCTCTCGTTGGTTACAATGATTTGCAAGCGCGCTCAGCCTATCAGCCAACCATTCATCATCAAGGCAATCGTTGGATTGCCTATATCGGCCATCATGGTGGAACGGATACGGTGGCAATTCCTCTTAATCCAGTCACTGGAAAAGCGGAGCCCAATGGCACGTCTATTCTCGATGTGACCAATCCAGCTAAGCCGATTTATCTGAAACATCTGCCTGGCCAAGAGGGGCTTTATGAAAGCGGCGGCGGGCAAATGACCCGCGTTTGCGATGGGTCCAAATTGCCGAAGGGTGATCCAAAGGCCGTTTATTTGCTCCGCACTTTCGGCGGCGAAGCGCATGAAATTTGGAATGTGGTGGACCCTGCCAATCCTGTTCTCATCACGCGCATCACGGGCATTAAAGATACACATAAGAGCTGGTGGGAATGTGATACTGGCATTGCTTATCTTGTGTCAGGCCCTGCCGATTGGCGCACGCGCCGTATGACGCAGGTCTATGATCTCTCCAATCCCGCGCAGCCCAAAAAGATTCGTGATTTCGGCCTGCCCAACCAACAGCCGGGCTCGACAGGCCCCGTGCCGACTGAATTGCATGGACCCATTTCAACTGGGCCGGAGGGCAATCGTGTTTTCTTCGGCTATGGCACGAATAAGGGCGGCATTTTGCAGATTGTCGATCGCAAAAAACTGCTTGAAGGCGCGGCTGAGCCAACCAATGAAAATTTACGCGCGCCAGAAATTGCGCAATTGCAAATGTCATCTCTCAATGGCGCGCATACAACCTTCCCCATGCTTGGCATGCCTATCAAGGAATTTGCTAAGGATAAGGATGGCGCCAAACGTGACATTGTCATGATTGTCGATGAGGGCCTCGTCAATGAATGTGCGGAAGCACGTCAGATGGTTTGGTTTGCCGATATCACGGTCGAAAATCGCCCGATGATGATCTCAAGCTATACGGCACCTGAAGCCAGCGGCAATTTCTGCGATCGCGGCGGGCGCTTTGGCTCTCACTCCTCTAATGAAAGCATGCATCCGGTCTATTATAAGAAATTTGCTTTCATCGCTTTCTTCAA
Organism: uncultured Hyphomicrobiales bacterium; assembly: GCA_963923195.1. GTDB lineage: Bacteria > Pseudomonadota > Alphaproteobacteria > Rhizobiales > Beijerinckiaceae > Terripilifer. The sequence continues at coordinate 3,474 of CAWUNF010000178.1, forward strand.
TGCAGGTGTGCGGGCTTTGGATGTGCGCGATCCTTACCATCCAAAGGAGATAGGTTATTTTATTCCCTCCATCACCAAGAAAACTGATCCGCGCTGTGTGAAGATTGATGGCAAAGATCGTTGTAAGACAGCCATCCAGACCAATAATGTTGAGACGGATGATCGCGGTTATATTTACATTGTCGATCGCGCGAATACAGGGCTTCACATTCTCAAGCTGACGGGTGAAGCGCGAAAAGCAGCCGGGTTGAAATGAGACGGATTGGCCTTGCGCTTTGTCTTTTGCTGGCCTCTTTTGCAATGGGGCAAGCGGCAGATTGGCGTAAGGCCAAATGGCCTTTCCCACGAGATGCTTGGCCTGCGGGCCAAGCTTTTTCTTGCCATATTCATGGCTGCTCGGGGCATGAGCTTATTCTCACGCGCGTCAAATTTGGCTTTTGCAATTGTGAGGCGGGTGTGCGCGATGATGCCGAAGTTGATTATGTCGCTGATGTAGATTTGATCTCGCAAGAATTTGTGCCCGTGCGTCCCGGCGATCTTGTGGAGCTATTTGGTCTTAAAGGCCGCGCTCGGCTTTACCACATGTCAGAGACTGTCTCTTATACACATCTGACGCTGCCGACGATACTCCTTGTG